>CACCYQ010000001.1 GCA_902550285.1 uncultured Pelagibacteraceae bacterium
CTCTAGCATCAACAAAATTTCTAGTTAGTTTAGAAGTTCTTTCATAAAATCCGGTGTTTCTAGTTAATTTTGTTTCTGAGTCTGTTTTCATTCTAAATGCAAAGGATTTTGTAAATTCTTTTTTTTTATCATAAGTTCTTACAAAGATATCAGTTGGGTTCCATGAATTGCAAGCATCAATATCACTTGGACAAGCTGTTGTTCCGCAAGTTAAATCTTTAAGTGCTTTAAATATTACATAATCACCAGGTCTAGAAAAAGATTCATCTGATAACACTGAGTTAAGACCGCCAGCTGAGGTATTAAAAAAAAGGTTTATAGCATGCCAACCCCTTTTTTTTTGAACTCCAAACTTTTCCATAGAGTTATTTAAATTGTCAGAGCAATTTGCGTGGCCAAAATATCCTGCATCTTCATAATACTTTGATGTACAAGCTAAATTGAAAGTATCATGCTTTCCTACAGTATCCCTAATTACTTCTATTAAAGGCTCATGATCTGTATCATAAAATTTAGAAAACAACCCTGGTCCTGGAAAAGTACTTGCCATAAAAGTTCTTGTTGTTTGCCAATCTAAACCTTTTTCAATTTTTTTATCTAATTTTGCTGTGTCAAAAGCCACAAAATCAGAGCATTGTCTTCCCGTTGGAGAAATTACCTGAATATAGTCACCTTCTTTTACTTGAAATGAAATAGCAGACGAGCGATCTATATTTGTTTCATTAAGAGGATCAAACATGGGATCTGGAATTACTTTATGTTCTTTATCTTTGGTAATTTTTGCTCTTTTCACAAAAATAGTTAAATCAGTAGGAGGGTTTTGTTCACTAACTAACATTTCAGAACCTGGAGCTGCAAAAATACAATAACATTTATCTTTTGATTTTAATTTTACTTTTTCTCCCCAGTTTGTATCTTTATCAAAAACAATAGAGGCTTTAGCTTTTGTAATTTCCAAATTTCTTTTTTTTAATTGGTAAGCAGCTATTTTTGAATTCTCATCTTTACTCGAAAGTATTTTTTTTAATTCTGATGTATCTTTATTTTCTTTTAAATTTAAAATTCCTGTTTCTGACTTCCCATTTTTGTTAAAAACTGAAATTTCGCAAATTTGATTTCCTTCGTTATTTATTATTTCTATTTCATCATCAGGAAAAATTTGAATTCCAGTAATACCACCACCATTTACAACATATCTTTCAACTCCAGGTGGTAGAATATTCAATCCTGGCTCTTTTATATGAAAACTTGTTTCAGCCATTTTTTTAATACTAACCATATTATATCCAACACTTGTTGACTATAGTTTTAATTAAGAACATACTTGAGCACTTAATATATTAAGAAAGGGGAAGTAAGTTATGAAAAATAAGAATATGCCGATAATAATCGGTGTCATAGTTCTAGTAGTTATCGGACTTGTTTTCTTTATGCAGGGCGGAGATAAAACTGCAAAGAAAGCTGGTGATAGCGCAGAACCAATTGTAATACCAACTCACAACTGGTCTAGCCAAGTAGTTATGGCTTACGTTATAGGTGGTATTTTTGAAGCCAATGGCAACAATGTAAAATATGTTCCAGCTGACTCCCAAGCTGTATATGAATCAATTCGTATAGGTGATGTAACAATATCACATGAAGTGTGGGAATCTGCATTTGGTAAATCATTTACAACAGCTCTAGACAAAGGTGGTATACTTGATTGGGGAGATCACGAAGCGAGAACTCTTGAAGATATGGGATATCCTGACTGGGTTGCTGACAAATGTCCAGGTCTACCAGATTGGACTGCTTTAAAAAGTCCTGATTGTGCTGCAGCCTTTGTAACACCTGACTCAGGTGGAAAAGGTCGTATGTTAGAAGGACCTCAAACTTGGCACGGGGATTTAATACCTCAAAGAATTGACGCTTTAGGTTTAGGAGATCTATGGGTTGTTAAATTTGCTGGAAGTGCAGATGCACTTTGGGCAGAATTAGCAGCAGCTAAAAAAGAAGATAGAGGAACTATAATTTTTAACTGGACACCAAACTTTACTGATGGTGCTGGTTTTACATTTATAAAATTTCCTCCATACACTGCTGGTTGCAGACCAGAAGATGGTGGTGACGGAAAATGTGGTTCGCCAGATGGTTATTTGAAAAAGGCTGTTAATGCAGACTTTCCAAAAACTCATCCAGGAGCAGCAGGCATTTTCAAAAAAATGTCATTCTCTACTGGCCAAATTGGTGCAATGGCAGCTTTAGTTGACCTTGACAAAATGACTCACGAAGATGCAGCTAAAAAATGGTTAGCTGACAACGAGTCAGTTTGGAAAGCTTGGATGAACTAATATTATAGAGCATAAAAGCTGAAAAATTAAAATCTCTCCCGACTTTGTTGGGGGGGATTTTTTTTTATAAAATATTGTGTAAAATGAAACAATGAAAAAATATCTCTTTATCATAATTTTAAGTTTATTAATTTCATCTTCTGCATCAGCTCGTAAGGTAGGATGTAAAGAAGGTAATTGTGAAAATGGTTTTGGTTTATGGGTTTCTACAGACGGCACAACTTATGAAGGAGAATGGGCTGGAACAAAAAAAAATGGTCAAGGAATTGAAACTTGGCCTAATGGATATATTTATAAAGGTGAATTTAAAAATAGTGAATGGAGTGGACAAGGTATTTTAATTTTTCCAAACGGTGCAACTTATGAAGGAGAATGGGCTAATGGTTTTATGAATGGAAAGGGAACATTTACTTGGTCAGATGGAAAACAGGCTTCAGGAACTTGGAAAAATGGCAAGCTACAAGAGTAAATAAGACAATGATAGAAAACAAATATTTAAATAAATTAAAAGAGCTACCCGAACCAGTTAAACAATTCGGTGGGCTGATTTCTATAACAGTTTTGGTAATTTTATCTTTTACTATTTTAAATATTTATTGGGGTGGAGGTGATGAATTAATTAGAAAAATGAAAATAGAAGAGGAAAGAATTGAAAAAGAAAAAAAACTAAATGAAGTTATATCAAATCTTCCATCAGGTATTGTAGTATTCTACGATGGATCTGATCATTATAAATTATCTAAAGAACAATACGAAGCAGTTTGTAAAATAACTAAACTTATTCCACAACGTGCAATTATGGCTGCCCATTTCTTAAACTATAAAGCTTATGAATTATATACTATCAATGGTAATAAGATTAACGATACTTTTGTTAAATGGGACAAAGATAAAAATAAATGTTTTGCTGGTTACACCGTAAGCGGAAGTAATGTTGGAGTGAATGAAACAGCAAATGTCTCTGGAGAGGTTTTAAGTTTTTTGAGTACCGGAATTGATACCAGAGTCTATTTTATTAAAAATTTTTAGGGAGGAAAAACAACAATATATAGATTTTAATTTTATTAAATATCGTATAACTTGTTAATTGATAATGACTGATGCTGTAATTAAATGTGAATCTGTCTACAAAATATTTGGTGCAAACGCCAAAAAGATGCTCCAAGAAGCAAATGGAAATGTAGATGCAAAAACATTCCAAGAAAATGGATGTATTGTAGGTGTGAACAATGCTTCCTTTGAAGTTGCAAAAGGAGAAATGCTGGTTGTTATGGGTTTGTCTGGTTCAGGAAAATCTACGTTATTAAGATGTATATCAAGATTAACAGATGCGACTGGTGGAAAAATTTATATAGAAGGCCAAGATTTGCTTTCATTAAAAGAAAAAGAACTTATTGAACTTAGAAGAAATAAAATGGGAATGGTTTTCCAAAGTTTTGCTTTACTTCCACATAAAACAGTTTTGGAAAACATTGCTTTTCCACTTCAAATCAAAGGAATAGAGACTGAAAAAAGTATCAATAAAGCTATGGACATGGTTAAACTCGTCGGTCTTGATGGTAGAGAAAATTATTTTCCAAGAGAACTTTCAGGTGGACAGCAACAAAGAGTAGGTATCGCTCGATCATTAGCTGTAGAACCCGATATTTGGTTTTTAGATGAACCATTCTCAGCGCTAGACCCATTAATTAGAAAGGAAATGCAAGACGAATTTTTAAGACTTCAAGAAAAATTAAAAAAAACAATCATGTTTATTACTCATGATTTTGACGAAGCATTAAAACTTGCTGATCGTATTGCAATTATGAAAGATGGAATAATTGAACAGTTAGACACCCCAGCAAAAATTGTTTTAAATCCAGCAACTGAATATGTAAAAAAATTCACTGAAGAAGTGCCAAGAGAAAAAGTTTTAATAATAGAAGATGTAATGGACGCACCAACCTCAGACAATTTAAGCAATCTAAAAGTTTCAAAAGACGAAATAATAGAAAATGTAGCTGAAAAGATTTTATCACAAGAAAAGTCTGTAGGTGTAACTGACGAAAATAATAAAATTGTTGGAACTGTTCATCCTTCAAAAATAATTCATACTGTTTTTGGAGGAAGAAAAGAAAACAGTTAAATTATGGAATTATTAAAAAAATATCCAAAATTATTTCAGTGGTTATTTTTACTAGTTGTATTTTTTGCTTTATGTTTTGCTATTGATGTTCCTGAAACCTATAAGTTTATAAGGGGTCAAGCTGAGTTTATTAAAGATCCAAACCAAAGCACTTACACACTCTTTGGTAAAGAAGTAAGGTATTATGCATTTGATAATTTTTGGAGACTACCCCCTTTACTTGGATGGTTACCTATTTGGATAAATGATGGCCTTTTTTTTCTATTGAATGAATGGATGCCAATGGAGTTTTGGGATTCAGCTACACAAGAATACAAAACTCGACCTTTAGTTCTACAAATATCAAGAAATATAACAGCGTTTATGACATTTCTTATAGAATTTATTAGAGAAATTTTATTAGGTGGTGTTGAAACAATTGTAGCATTCACTAGTTGGAATTTTGTAAGTGCATATCCGTGGGCAAAATTACCTGGTTTACCTTGGACAATTGTTGCTGCGGGTGCAGCCATATTAGCTTACAAATTAAGTGGTAAGGGTTTAGCTATATTTGCTGGCTTGGTAATGATTTATATTTCAGTGTTTGGTCAATGGAAACCTTCAATGCAAACGCTTTCTTTTATATTAGTAGCAGCACCACTTTCATTTATTTTTGGATTGAGTTTAGGTGTTATGGCTTATAAGAGCAAACGTGTTGAGAAAGCATTATACCCAATACTTCTAGTTATGCAGACTATGCCTCAATATGCTGTTTTAGTTCCTGCTATGGTTTTGTTTGGAATTGGTGATCATGCTGCAGTTATAATAACAATGGTTGTTGCTATTCCACCGATGATCCTATTAACTTTGATAGGCCTTAGAGGGGTATCTCCAGAAGTTATTGAAGCTGGGAAAATGAGCGGATGTAGTAATTGGCAGCTTATGACTGAAGTATTAATTCCAACTGCAAGAAGAGATATTCTAATTGGTGTTAACCAAGTCATTATGGTTTGTTTTTCTATGGCGGTTATCTCAGCTTTTATAGGTGCTAAAGGACTGGGATGGAATTTATTGTTAGCTTTAAATCAGTTGAATATTGGTTTAGCACTAGAAGCAGGTTTATGTATTAGTTTTATCGCAATTCTTTTAGATAAAATGTCTTTGGCTTGGGCAAATAAACAAACAGATTATTTTGGTAACCTGACATTTTATCAACGTTATAAAAACTCAATATTTTTTGGAGGGGCTGTGCTGGTTGGATTGATCCTTGCTTTAGCAGGATCTTTTTTCTTTAAGGAAGGTTTTAATTATTTATACGAGGTTCCTCATAATAAAGGAATATCAACAGCAGACTTCTGGAACAAAGGCGTTGATTGGATTTTTGATACGTTTTTTGTATACATAAAAGCATTTAATACTTGGTTAATAACAGAAGTTCTCCAGCCAATGAGAGCATTGTATCTAAGAATGCCAGCAGTTGCTACTTTAGTGTTAGTTGTTGGTGCGGGTTATATAATTGGTGGAATTCGTTCAGCTTTTACAGTAGGTGGATTAACATTATTTATAGCTCTAAGTCCATGGTGGGATAGAGCATTAGTCACAACATACATGGCAACTTTTGGAGTTATTATATCTTGTACAATTGGATTTGTTGTTGGAACTTTATGTCAACAAAACAAATATACTACAAATTTTATGTTAGGAATTTGTGATATTTTTCAAACATTTCCTTCGTTTGTATACCTAATTCCAGTAATGATGTTATTTGGAGTTACAGACACTTCCGTATTAATTGCTGTAATTGTTTATGCAACTATACCAGCAACAAGGTATACTATTGAGGGATTAAGAAGCGTTCCAGCTGCTTTGCATGATGCAGCTACAATGTCAGGTGTAACAAAATTACAAAGATTATTCAAAATAGAATTTCCCTTAGCATTTCCACATATGATGCTTGGCGTAAATCAAACAATAGTATTTGCACTATTTATGGTAATTATAGGAGCATTTATTGGAACAGAAGATTTGGGACAATACATTTTAAAAGCCTTATCAGATAAAGCTGGTGGTGGAAAAGGATTAACACTTGGCATTTGTGTTGCTTTCATAGGCCTTATATTTGATAATCTAATTAGAACTTGGGTTGAAAAAAGAAAAAAACATCTTGGCATAGATTAAAACTGTGAAAAAATTTCTTGTTGCCATTGATCAAGGCACTACATCTAGTAGAGCTATTTTATTTAATTTGTCTGGCAAACCTATTTATATTTCTCAAAAAGAATTTAGGCAATATTTTCCAAAAAATGGTTGGGTAGAACATAATCCAAGTGAGATTTGGAATACAGTAAAAAAAGTTTTGTTAGATGTAATTGCTAAAAGTAAAAAATTAAAAGGTAAAATATTATCAATTGGTATAACAAATCAGAGAGAAACCACTATTCTATGGGATAAAAAAACAGGAAAACATGTTTATAATGCAATTGTTTGGCAAGATAGAAGAACTGAAGAATATTGTAAGAAAATAAAAAAAAAAGAAAACTTAATAAGAAAAAAAACGGGCTTATTTATTGATCCATATTTTTCTGCTACCAAAATAAAGTGGATATTAGAAAATGTTTCAAAGGCAAAAAATCTTTTAAAAAAAAAACAATTATTATTTGGTACAATTGATAGTTTTTTAATCTGGAAACTTACTAAGGGCAAAGTTCATGCAACAGATGCAACTAACGCTTCAAGAACTATGCTTTTTAATATTAATAAAAATAATTGGGATAATGAAATTTTAAAAATTTTTAAAATAAATAAAAATATATTACCAGTAGTAAAAAACTCAGCAGATGATTTTGGATATATTAGTAAAAAAATTATTGGTGAAAAAATACCTATTTCAGGTGTTTTAGGTGATCAACAAGCAGCAGCATTTGGTCAAGCTTGTTTTGAAAAAGGATCTGTAAAAAGCACATATGGCACAGGAGCTTTTGTAATTATGAATACTGGTAATAAAAAATTGATTTCAAAAAATAAATTGCTCACAACCATTTGCTACAGATTAAATAACAAGAATACTTTTGCAATAGAGGGCTCTATTTTTGTAGCTGGAGCTGGAGTTCAGTGGTTAAGAGATAAAATTAGGTTAATAAATAACGCTTATGAAACAGAAAAAATTGCAAAATCAAAAGAAAATAATAATGGTGTCTATATTGTGCCTGCTTTCACTGGTTTAGGCGCACCATATTGGAACTCGAGCTCTCGTGGATTAATTACTGGACTAACAAGAAATAGTGATTGGAAAGATCTGGTGCGTGCAACGATAGAGTCTGCTGCTTATCAAAGTTATGATTTATTTGAGTCTATGAGAAAAGATGGATTAAAACCCAGGATTGTTAAAGTAGATGGTGGAATGGTTACTAACAATTGGTTTTCCCAATTTTTATCTAATATAATTGATACAAAAGTTATAAGACCAAAGGTTAAAGAAACTACAGCTTTAGGAGTAGCTTTTATGGCAGGATTAAAAATAGGAGTTTATAAATCACTTTCTGATATTTCAAATTATTGGAAAATAGATAAAAAATTCAATCCAAAAATAAGCAAATCAAACCGTACTAAGCTGTTGAAAGGTTGGCAACAAGCAATTAGAAAAACATTAGTTTAATGAAAAAAATATTAGTCATTGGTGGTGGAGCAATGGGTTCAGCATTTACAATTCCTTGCCTAGAAAATAAAAATAAAGTTACTATTACAGAACCTTATAGCAAAGCTTTTATTAAAAACCTTTCTTCAAAAAATAAATTTCACTCAAGTTTAAAGATAAATCTTCCAAAAAGTTTAAAATTTAGAAAATTTTCCACAAATTTATTGAGAGAAAAATTTGATTTGATTGTAATAGCTTTAAGTCTCTCGGGTATTGATTTTATTAGCAAAGAACTAAAAAAATCAAAATTTAAAAATCCAATATTGGTACTTACTAAAGGATTAAAATACGAAAAAAAAAATAATAAAATTTTAACAATTTCGGAACAATTAAAAAAGAATTATAATGGAATGAATATTTCAGTTTTAAAAGGTCCTTGCTTAGCCAAGGAACTTGCTAGAAAAAGTCACACTAGTGTAATTGTAGCTAATAAAAATATTAAAATAGCTAAACAGATAGGCAAGATGATTTCTACAAAATATTACGCTATAGAATTTTCTAATGATATTATTGGTGTAGAAGTATGTTCTGCGATAAAAAATATATATGCAATGATAATTGGAGCAGGCCAAAGTTTAAATACATCATCAAGTTTATTTCAAAAATCAATAATTGAAATGAAATATTTAACTAAATATTTTAAAGGAAAAGAAGTAACAACTCTGGGACTTGCAGGAGTGGGCGATTTATATGTTAGCGCAGCAGGTGGAAGAAATAGCAAAATGGGGAGTTACTTAGGAAAAGGATTTACATTTAAAAAAGCAAAAAAAAAATTTATGCCCAAAGATACAGTTGAAGGAGAGCAACTTGCTAGAGAGATAGCGCCATATATATTAAAAAAAATAAATAAGAAAAAAATTCCTTTAATGACTAATTTATTGAAAACTATCCTAAAAAATAAAAAATTAAATATAAGATTATAAATAAAATTTAGTTTTTTATCGATCTAAAAAAGTTTTTGAAGAATCATCCATTGCAGATGCCCATGGCGTATGATGAACTGGTGCAACAGATCCAGTCACTGGCGATGAAAAAGATTTATTCCTATAGGTCATAATATCTTCTACTTTGTGGTGTTCCCATTCTTTAAAATGCTTTCTAATTAATTCAAAATCTATTTTTGGATAATCAGACATCCCATGAAGTTCTTTTGTATATTCAGTTTGAAAATCTATCATTTGTTCTGGATTTTCTAATTTTTCTTCTAGAGCAACCCATTTATTAATATCTTTTTCTATTTCTGAGCTATTTGGAATTTTAGCTTTTCCCATTATCACATCTCTTGCATACCACGCCTGACAATCAAACATATTAAAAGTATGAAATTGATCTTGCATACCTAAATAAAGTAATTTGTGATTATCTTGCCATACGACACCTTTATATAATTTTGGTGGATATAATCTGTTTCTAGTTTTTAGCTTAAGATCCTCAGTTAAAAATGGGAAATGATGAAGATAACCAGAACACAAAATTATTGCATCAGCTTCTTGTTCATGCCCATCTTTAAAGATTGCTTTATTTCCAACCAGTTTATCTAAATAGTGCACTTCTTTTACTCCCTTAGGCCATTTAAATCCCATTGGGTTATTTCTATAACCTATAGTTACACTTTTGGCTCCATACTTGTGGCATTGAAGAGCAACATCTTCTGCTGAATAACTGCTTCCTAAAACAATAACATTTTTTCCTCTGAACTCCTCTGCATCTCTAAAATCATGTGAATGCATAATTCTACCTGGAAAAGATTTCATACCAGGATATTCTGGAATGAATGGAACTGAAAAATGACCAGTTGATACAACTACATAATCAAAAATATCTTTTGAAAATTTATCATTTTTTTTATCATGAGAAGTAATCTCAAAACTATTCCCATCGAAAACAACTTTAGAAACACTTGTGCTAAATCTTACATTATTTTTTAGATTACCTTTTTTTACTCTGCCAGTTATATAATCATATAAAACTTCTCTCGGTGGAAATGATGGAATAGGTTTTCCAAAATGTTCATCAAACGAATAGTCGGCAAATTCCAAACATTCTTTTGGACCATTTGACCATAGATACCTGTACATGCTGTTAGGAACGGGATCACCATATTGATCAGATCCAGTTCTCCAACTATAATTCCATAATCCTCCCCAATCTTCTTGTTTTTCAAAACAAACTATTTCAGGTATTTTTTCACCCTTCTTCTCAGCTTGTTCGAAAGCCCTTAACATCGAAAGACCGCAAGGTCCTGTTCCAATAATAGCTACTTTTGTCATTGAATTTTTCTCATCTAAAAACAAATTTATAAATGTATTTTACTAACAAAAAAGTAAAAATTGCAATAATATTTTATTATGAAAACTAATTGGAATTACCCCACTTCTGTATGGGTAGGTGAAAATAGAATAAAAGATTTATATGAGGCTTGTAAAAATTTAGATATATCAAGTCCATTATTTGTAACTGATAAAGATCTTATAAATCTAGATATGACTAAAAATGTAATTTTAGATGTTAAAAAAAAATTTAGTACTTTTGCTATATTTTCAAATTTTTCAGGGAATCCTATTGGAGAAAATGTAGAAGAAGGAGTTTCAGTATTTAAAAAAAACAAATGTGATGGAGTTATAGCTTTTGGAGGAGGTAGTGGACTAGATGTTGGTAAAGCTATTGCATTTATGTCAGGACAATCTAGACCTATATGGGATTTTGAAGACGTAGGAGATTATTGGAAAAGAGCAAATGAAAAAAAAATTGCTCCAATTATCGCCGTTCCAACTACAGCTGGAACTGGATCTGAAACTGGGCGAGCCTCAGCAATTATAAATAAAGAAACTGGAGTAAAAAAAATTATTTTTCATCCTAAATTTTTACCTTCAATTGTTATTTTAGATCCAGTTTTAACAGTTGATTTATCTCCAAGACTAACAGCGGCAACCGGTATGGATGCACTAGCTCACAATTTAGAAGCATTTTGTGCACCTGGCTTTCACCCAATGGCAGATGGAATAGCTATTGAAGGTATAAAATTAATAAAAAAATCCTTACTAGTATGCGTAAAAAATGGAAAAGATTTAAATGCAAGATCAGATCTTTTGGCAGCTGCAAGCATGGGATCAACAGCATTCCAAAAAGGGTTAGGTGCTATTCATTCTTTAAGCCATCCTGTTAACTCACAATTTAATATTCATCATGGTCTATCAAATGCAATTTTTATGCCATATGTTTTAACTTTTAATAAAAACTTAATTAAAGATAGAATTGTTTCTATTTGTGATTATCTTAATTTGGATAAAAATTTCGATAGTTTTTTAAATTGGATTTTAAATTTGAGGAAAGAACTAAATATTCCACACAAGCTTTCCGATGTAATTGAAGTAAAAAATATAAATATAGAAAAACTATCAAAAATGGCTTTAGAAGACCCTTCAACTGCAACAAATCCTAAGAAATTGACAATTGACGATATGAAAATATTATACGAACATAGCATTTCTGGAAAATTATTTTAATGAGAAATTTAAATTTATTAGTTGTCGAAGGAAACCTTCAAAAAGAAAATGAAAATTTTCGAAAAAATGGAATCCAAACTCATGCAGAAAGTTTAAAGGATAGTCTTGAATACTATTCAAAAAATTTAAATATTGATGTGTTTAACCCATGTTCAGAGAAAAGTTTTGATAAAATATTACCAAATATTAAAAAATATGACGGGTTGATATGGGGTGGAAGTAGCTTAAACATTTATAACGATTGTATAGAAATTCGTAGGCAAATTTCATTTATGAAAGAGTGTTTTAAGAATATAAAAAAAATATTAGCAATATGCTGGGGAATGCAAGTTGCTGTAACAGCTGCTGGAGGAACTGTAAAAAAATCTACTAATGGTGCTCATATTGGAATTGCACAAGACATTGAAATTAATGAAAATGGAGAATCTCATCCTTTATATAAATCAAAAAAAAAAAAATTTAACTCTCCAGCCTTCAATTTTGACGAAGTTGTTACACTTCCAGAAGGAACTATTCATTTAGCATCAAACAAAATCAATAAGATTCAAAGCATTAATTTTAAATCAGGAGTTAGTGATGTATGGGGATTGCAATATCATCCAGAAATAACTTATCACAAAATGATTACTCTTATTAATTTTAGAAAAGATCGTTTAATAAATGATAGAAAATGTTTTAAAAATGAATTAGAAATTAAAAAACATATTGAGTTTATAGAGCAAGAAATTAAGAAATCTGAAAAAAATTCTAGAATGCTTGAATTAAAAAATTGGCTTAATCACTTAGCAGCAGCTTAACTAAAATAATCCTTCAATTTCACCTTTATTATTTAGTTTAATTGAATCTGCAGCAGGGATCTTGGGAAGTCCTGGCATAGTCATAATAGAACCACATATTACTACAACAAATTCTGCACCTGATGAAAGTCTAACCTCTCTCACTGGAAGAACATGGTCTGAAGGAGCACCTTTCAAGCTAGGATCTGTAGAAAAACTATATTGAGTTTTGGCCACACAAATTGGTAGATTACCATAACCTTTTGCTTCAAAATCTTTTAATTGATCTCTAATTTTTGTATCAGCTACCACTTCACTGGCATGGTAAATTTCTTTAGCAATTGTTTCTATTTTTTTGAATAATGAAATTTTATCTTCATATAAGAATTTAAATTTATTTTTATTTTTATCACATATTTCAACAACATTTTTTGCAAGTTCTTTAGTTCCAGCACCACCATTTGACCAATGAGTACATAAAGATACTTTAACTTTAAGATTATTACAGAAATTAATTAAAGCATTTACTTCTTTATCTGTATCAGTGATAAAATGATTTACTGCTACTGCAACAGGCAAATTAAATTTTTTTATATTACTTATATGCCTTTCTAAGTTTACTATACCTTTTTTAAGAGCATCTACATTTTCTTTTTTAAGGTCATCTTTTTTTACTCCACCGTGCATTTTTAAAGCTCTAATGGTTGCAACAATTACAACGCAATCAGGTTTTAAACCAGATTTTCTACACTTTATATCTAAGAACTTTTCTGCACCTAAATCAGCACCAAATCCAGCTTCTGTCACCACATAGTCAGATAATTTTAATCCTGTTTTTGTAGCAATAACTGAGTTGCAACCATGAGCAATATTTGCAAATGGTCCACCGTGTATTATAGCCGGATTATTTTCTAGTGTTTGAGTGACGTTGGGTCTAATGGCATCTTTTAATAAAACAGTCATTGGCCCATTCGCATTTAAGTCTTTTGCATAAATAGGTTTTTTATCTCTGGTATAACCTATCGTAATATTTCCAATTCTATTTTCTAAATCTTTTAAATCATTTGATAAACAGAAAATAGCCATTATTTCTGAAGCTACGGTAATGTCAAATCCATCTTCTCTAGGATAACCATTTGAGACTCCTCCAAGATTTATATTTATTGATCTTAAAGATCGATCATTCATATCCATTACTCGTTTCCAAACTACTCTTCTAACATCAATGTTTAATTTATTTCCCCAGTAAATATGGTTATCAATTAAAGCTGCTAGGAGATTGTGAGCTGAAGTTATTGCATGAAAATCACCAGTGAAATGTAAATTAATTTGTTCCATTGGAACAACTTGAGCATAACCACCTCCGGCAGCACCACCTTTCATTCCAAAAGATGGTCCTAAACTTGGCTCTCTAAGACAAACAACAGATTTTTTTCCTATTTTATTTAAACCATCACACAAACCTACAGAAGTTGTTGTTTTTCCTTCCCCAGCTGGCGTAGGTGTAATAGCTGTGACCAAAATTAATTTTCCATCTTTTTTGTTTTTTAAAGTTTCTAAATATTCAGGCTTAATTTTTGCAATATATCTTCCAATAGGGCTATAAACTTCTGCTTTGTCAGGAACATTTATTCCATCAAGAATTTCCTGAATGGGTTTCATTTTTGCAGCTCTCGCTATTTCTATGTCAGATTTGACTTTACCCATTTCACTACTCCTATAGTATTCAAATTTCTTTGAAGTTGGATTAATATATCTTTTTAGGGATTTTTTAAAGTTCTAAAAAATATATATAAAAAAGATAAAGAACTATTTATACTAATTATTATAAAATTTATTCATGCAAAAATATTCTGTATTTAGCCTTATTAAAAATGCTTTTAGTGGACATAAAGATTGGGAAGTTGCCTGGAAAGATCCAACGCCTAAATCTGAATATGACGTTATTATAATAGGAGGCGGGGGCCATGGTTTGGCTACAGCATATTACTTAGCAAAAGAACATAATATTACTAAAGTTGCCATTATCGAAAAAGGTTGGATTGGCGGAGGTAATGTTGGAAGAAACACTACCATAATTAGATCAAATTATATGCACGATGAAAATGGTTTGTTTAGTGAATTCGGCATGGACTTGTGGAGAAATATGAGTCAGGATTTAAATTTTAATGTGATGTTTTCTCCGAGAGGAATAATTAATCTTGCACATTCTGATGCACAAATGAATGTTTATTCTAGAAGAGGAAATTCAATGCGTTTAAATGGAATTGATGCAGTACTGTTAAATAGAGATGAAGTTAGAAAAATTATTCCTATGGCAGATTTTTCTGAAAATGTAAGATTTCCGATATTTGGTGGTTTGATGCAACCAAGTGCAGGAACAGCTAGACATGATGCAGTTGCTTGGGGGTATGCACGTCAAGCAGACTCGATGGGTGTAGATATTATTCAAAATTGTGAAGTTACAGGTTTTGATGTTTCTAACGGAAAAATTTTAGGAATAAGAACTTCAAAGGGTAATATTAAAGCAAAAAAAATTGGTTTATGTGTTGCAGGAAGTACAAATGTTTTAGCAGAGAAATTAAATATGACATTACCAATAGAAACACATCTTTTGCAAGCATGTGTTTCAGAACCAATTAAACCAATATTAGATAACGTAGTAACGTTTGGTGCGGGGCATTTTTATTGTAGTCAATCTGATAAAGGTGAAATGGTTATGGGTGGTGACCTTGATGGGTACAATAGTTATGCTCAAAGAGGAAATTTACCAACGTTACAACATGTATTGACAGAAGGAATAGCAATGTTTCCATTTCTAAGTAAATTAAAAATGCTTAGAACATGGGGAGGAATTATGGATATGTCTATGGATGGATCTCCAATTATAGATAAAACGCATATCGAAGGTTTATATTTAAATTGTGGATGGTGTTATGGTGGATTTAAAGCAACTCCTGCTTCGGGTTGGACTTTTGCGCATACGATAGCTCAAGACAGACCACACGAATTAAATTCTGGTTATAGTTTAAATAGATTTAGCACTGGACATTTAATTGACGAAAAAGGTCTTGGAACAAAAACTTGGATTTCTTAAATGTTATATATAAAATGTCCTCATTGTGGATTAAGACCGCAAACTGAATTTTCATATGGCGGTGACGCAACAGTCAAAAGACCAGAATTAAATAAAGAAGTTTCTGATCAAGAGTGGGATAACTTTGTTTATTTAAGAAAAAGCCCAAGAGGAAAACATTTAGAATTATGGCAACATATTTCCGGATGTAGGCAATGGATTAAAGTTGAAAGAGATACTTTAACCCATGAAATATTTACAACATTAAAAGCTAACGAAAATTTATAAAAATGTCAGAGAATTTTAGATTAGAAAAAGGCGGATTAATAAATAGAAATAAAAAAATTTCATTTACATTTAATGGAAAAAAATATTTTGGTTATGAAGGAGATACATTAGCTTCTGCATTACTCGCTAACGGTGTTCATTTAGTCGGTAGAAGTTTTAAATATCATAGACCTAGAGGATTTTTTGGAGCGGGAGTTGATGAACCATATGCAATAGTTCAAATGAATAGAAATAATGAAGTAGACCCTAATGTAAGAGCTACAGAACAAGAGTTATTTGAAGGTTTAGAGGCAAAAAGTGTTAATTGTTGGCCAAATGTTAATTTTGATATTGGCGCAATAAACAATTTTTTAAATAAATTTTTTCCTGCAGGTTTTTACTACAAAACTTTTATGTGGCCAAAAAGCTTTTGGTATAAAATTTATGAGCCGATCATTAGAAAGGCTGCAGGTTTTGGAGCAGCATCCATTAAACATGATAAAGAGAGATATGAACACAAATACGAATACTGTGATCTTTTAATAGCAGGAACAGGACCTTCTGGACTAGCAAGTGCTTATGCAGCTGCAAAAAATGGAGCAAAAATAATTTTAGCAGAAGACAAATCTAGATATGGAGGAAGCCTTCTAACCAGTGAAGTCACTATAGGAAATCAAAGCGGGCAAGATTGGGCAGAACAAATAATTTCTGAATTAAAGTCAATGCCAAATGTAATTGTAAAAAATAGATCTCAAGTTTTTGGTTATTACGATCACAATATGCTTGTTATGTCAGAAAGAGTGAGTGACCATTTACCAAAAACAGATAAATATACTCCCAAACAACGGTTGTGGTATATACGTGCAAAAGAAGTTGTCATTTCTTCCGGATCAATTGAAAGACCATTAGTTTTTGGAAATAACGATACACCAGGAGTTATGCTTTCTTCTGCAGCAAAAGAATATTTAAAAGTTTATGGAGTTTTAGTTGGAAAAAAACCAATTATATTTACAAATAATGATAGTGGATATGAAACTGCAATAGAATTTAAAAAAAATGGAGTAGATCCAATTGTATTAGACACTAGAAAAGATGCTAATTCAGAGATTATAAAAGAGGCAAAAGAACTAAATATAAATATCAAATTTTCTTATGTTGTTGTAGCTGCCAAGGGTTATAAAAAAGTCAACTCAGCAGATATTGCAAAAATTTCTGATGATAAAAAAGTTATTAGTAACATTGAAAATATAAAATGTGATTGTATTTGTGTGTCAGGATTTTGGACACCAACAATTCATTTAGCTTCTCAATCAGGAAACAAAACTAAATTTAATGAAGAAATAGATGCTTTTGTTCCAAGTCATTCTAAACAAAAAGAAGTAACTTTGGGATCGGCAAATGGTGTTTTTACGTTGGAAGAAACTTTAAAAACATCTTTTGAAAAAGGAAGCGAATTATCAAAACAAATAACTAATAAAGAAAATAAAGTCCCAATTCCAACAGTTGTAGAAAAAAAATCATCAAAGTATGATAAATTTTGGTGCGTACCATTGCCTGAAGGTAAAAATTATAAAAGATTTTTAGATTTCCAAAATGATGTTGCTGTTGCTGATATACAACTTGCTTTAAGAGAAGGCTATAGATCAATAGAACATGTTAAAAGATATACGACTTTAGGTATGGCAACAGACCAAGGTAAAACAAGTAATCTTAACGGATTACAATTAGTGTCGGAAGTTGAAAATAAAGTAGTACCTCAAGTTGGTCATACAACTTTTAGACCTCCTTATACACCAGTTTCAATAGGAGCAATTGTTGGAAGAGAAGTTGGAAAACATGCTAAACCAACAAGAAAATCACCAATGCATCATTGGCACGAAAAAAACAATGCAGTATTTGTTGATGCAGGTGTTTGGTTGCGTCCAAGATATTATAAACAAGGAAATGAAAACTTATTTGAAGCTTCAAAAAGAGAAGCTAAAAATGTTAGACAAAATGTTGGAGTTTGTGATGTAACAACTTTAGGTAAAATTGATATTAAAGGACCTGACGCTGCTGAGTTTTTAAATAGAGTTTATACAAACTCTTGGCTTAAACTACCCGTTGGTAAAGCAAGATATGGAGTAATGTTAAGAGAAGATGGAATTGTAATGGATGATGGCACAACAACAAGAATTTCAGAAAACCATTATCATATGACAACTACCACCGCTCAAGCTGCAAACGTTTTATCTCACTTAGAATATTATTTGCAATTAGTATGGCCAGAATTGAATGTAAATGTAGTTTCAAGCACTGAACAGTGGGCAGGCGCAGCAATAGCTGGACCAAAATCTAGAGATGTGTTGCAAAAGTTATTTCCTGATTTAGATGTTTCAAATGAAGGCTTGCCTTTCATGGGGTATATGGAGGGAAATTTATTTGGTGTTTATGCAAAAATTTTTAGAATTTCATTTTCTGGTGAACTTGCTTACGAAGTAAACGTTGAATCAGACCATGGTAACTTTATGTGGGAAAAAATAATGGAAATTGGAAAAGAGTTTAATATTCAAGCATATGGAACAGAGGCATTATCCACATTAAGAATCGAAATGGGCCACGTTGCCGGATCTGAATTAGATGGACGTACAATTCCTTATGATAATTCATTAGAAGGATTAGTTAGTAAGAAAAAAGATTTTATTGGGAAAAGATCTTTAGGTAAAAAAGCTTATGTAGCTGCAAATAGACAAAAAATAGTTGGCGTCGTTCCATTAGATAAAAAAACAAGTATACCAGAAGGTTCATATATAGTTAAAGATCCAAAAGCAAAACTGCCAAATCCAAAATTGGGTCATGTATCAGCATCATGCTGGAGTGTAGAATACGACAATCCTTTTTCATTAGCAATTATCAAAGATGGAAAAAATATGATAGGACAAAAACTTTATGCACTGTCACCTTTAAGAAATAAATCTATACCGGTTGAAATTGTATCTTCACATTATGTAGATCCAAAAGGTGAAAGGGTTAGATCATGAAATCAGTATCAGCTTTAAATAATGTACATAAGCCAGGTCTTTTTGGAAATTACGAAAATAAAAACGACAAAAATTTAATAAAAATTTCTGAAATTAAAAATTTACTCATCGTTCAAATCGTTCAATATAAAAATTCTAAAATATTGTTAGGGGATCTAAATATTGATAATTTAAAATTAAAAAATGAACCTTTAACTGTAGTTTGTAATAACGATACAAGAATTTTATGGAATGCTCCAAATAATTGGTTTTTAGTATCAACAAAAAAAGATTTATTAAAGAGCATCACAGAAACTTTTAAAGATTCTGATTTTGCTATAACAGATTTATCTCATTCGAGAGCCATAATTGAAATAGAAGGGCAAGAAATCAAAGAAGTATTAAAAAAAGGTTGTCCTTTTAATTTTAATATTTTAAAAAAAAATAATTCAATAAACTCATCATTTAATGGTTTGGCATTTACGGTAGATATTACTGATGACAATCCTAATAGAATAAGACTATTTGCTCTAAGAAGTTTTGGAGAGTCTTTGTATGATTCAATAACAGACGCAAGTCTTGAATATGGCTATAAATCAATTTAATTTAAGTCTAGAGTGAAATAACAAGAATTAGGATCCTCTTTATAATGTGCAAACGGTTCACAAGGTTTAAAACCACATTTTTGAAATAATTTTCTTGCAGAATAAAAAAAAGAGCCCGATCCAGTTTCAATACTTAATTTCTCTATATTTAGTTTTTTAGCTTCTGTTATTAAGTGATCAATAATTTTTACTCCTAATCCTTTTCCTCTAAAATTATCAGCAATTCTTATTGATTTAAATTCTCCATGCTTTTTATCAAGAAACTTTAGGGCACCACATCCAACTAATTTTTCATTTTCCCATAAACTCCAGAATTTAATACTTGGCACTTTCAGTCCAGGAATGTCTAGAACATGAGTACTACCCTCAGGTGAAACTGATCTTAACTCAATAAAATGTTTTATCAAAAGTTCATTAACTTGTGGGTCATCGAAGTTATTTTCTATTGATTTCATAATTTTAAAAAACATATAATCTAAAATAAAATTAAACCAACAAATAAATGAGATTAGGATGTGTGGAAGATATGTAATAACTAATCCAGTTTCTAAGACAAAAAAAATAGTTAAATCTGCTATTAAGGTTGATGATTTAGAAAACTATAATGCTCATCCATACCAAAATTTACCTGTTATAAAGAAGTATATTAATGGAAATACTCTAGAAAATTTAAAATGGGGGATGGTACCTTCGTGGTCTAAAAAAAAAGAATTTAAACCATTAATTAATGCAAGACTTGAAACCATAGATGAAAAAGTATCTTTTAAAAAATTAATTAAATTAACAAGATGTATTGCGGTTGCTGACGGATTTTATGAATGGAAAAGAGAAGAAAAATATAAGGTGCCTTATTATTTTTTGAGAGAAGATAAAAAAATAATGTATATAGCAGCAATTTATGAAAATAATGAATTTTGTTTAATTACAGAACAAGCGTCAAATAATGTAAATGAAATTCATCATAGGCAGCCTGTAATTATTAATGAAAATGATATTAATAGATATCTAAATTTAGAATTAGATGGATCAAGTTTTTTAAAAGAATGTAAGAGACCTAAATTAGAATTTTATCAAATTTCTAAAGAAGTTAATAAACCCACAAATAATAGTATTTCTCTAATTCAAAAATCTTCTAATTAAAATTTACCTAATAGTTTTTCTAAAGTTTCTATTTGTCCTATCTTAAAAATAATCGCATCATCAGGATGATAACCATATTGATTGGAAGAATTTTTGAAACGTTTAGGTGGTTCAAACAAAGGCTCTAGAGATAAAACCACTGTTCCCCAGTGCATGCCTAAAACTTTTTTACTTTTTAAGTCTTTTCCAATATTAAGTGCCTCTTCAGGGTTTGTATGATAAATAGATTTATCTTTTTGTGGTGCCATAGGATAAAAATTATAAGCACCTATATTGATAAAAGTTAAGTCAATAGGACCATATTTTTCTCCTAGTTCTTTATAGATGTTTCCATAGCCAGTATCACTAGCAAAGAATATTTTTTTATTTTTGTATTCTATTAAAAAACTTCCCCACAAAGTTTTATTAGTGTCCCAAAGACTCCTCTTTGACCAATGAACAGCTGGTACTAGTGTAATTTTTAAATCATTTACTTTTATTTGGTCATACCAATCCATTTCAGATACATCAGAAAAACCATTTTTAGTAAAATATTTTCCAAGTTTGAGTGGAGCTAAAACTTTAGATTTTTTATATGGAAATCTTTGTATAGTTCTTGTGCTTAAGTGATCATAATGATTATGAGTTAATAAAAATAAATTTACTTCTGGTAATTCTTTAAGATCTATTGCTGGATCTACAAATCTCTTAGGACCGAAAATTAAAGGTCCCATATTTTTTTCAAAGACTGGATCAGTAATAATTGTTGTATCACCTAGTTTAATTAGAAAAGTGGCGTGTCCTATCCAAGCTACATAATCATTATTTTTATGTCTTTCTAGATTTTCTAAAACTTGCTTTTTATTTATTACATGATTTGTTGGAACATTCATATCGAGCTTCTTTTTTTCTTTATTGAATATTTTATAACTCCAATTGAATGAGGAATCTCTTACAGGCGAACCTTCAGGATTTCTAAAAGTTCCATCAGGTAAATGATGATAAGGTTTATTTTCCATAGATGCTAAATTTACATTATAAATAAATACAAATAATAATAATATTATAATTTTTTTCAAAATATATAATAAGTTATTTTATTGAATTTTAAGGGTGGTTAAGTGTCCCATTTTTCTTTTTGATTTAATTTCTGTTTTTAAATAATCAAAAAAGAATTCATTATCAGCATATTTTTTATTCCTATAATTTACAATATTATCTCCTAATATATTAATCATTTCAGCATCGTGTAATTTTTTTGTGGGTATTTTTTCTAACTCACACACAGCCCGTATATGATTTTCAAATTGACTTATATTGTGAGAATTAATAGTTAGATGACCTGAGTTATGGACTCTTGGTGCTATTTCATTAACAAACAAATTATCATTTTTATCTATAAAGTATTCAACACACATAGTCCCAATAAAATCTAATTCGTCGCCAATTATTTTTGCCCATTTTTTTGATTTATCAATTAATTCTGTACTAATTTGAGAAGGAATTTTAGATGATTTTAATATTTGGTCCTCGTGAATATTTTCAATTGGCTCATAAACTTCAAAACTTCCTGGACCAAATCTTGTTAGTATTATTGAAATTTCTTTTTTAAGCTTAACTAGTTTTTCAAGAATATATTCGTTTTTAAAGTCGATATTTAAATT
This sequence comes from uncultured Pelagibacteraceae bacterium, assembly GCA_902550285.1. Taxonomy (GTDB): domain Bacteria; phylum Pseudomonadota; class Alphaproteobacteria; order Pelagibacterales; family Pelagibacteraceae; genus Pelagibacter. The sequence goes on from CACCYQ010000001.1 coordinate 22,141, forward strand.
TGCTAATTCTTCAACTGAGTTAATTTTTAATTGTCCCTTGCCATCATATCCAAACATAGATGTTTTAAGAATGCCAGGTAACAAATCTTTATTCATAGTTAGATCATCAATTTTATTTATAGCTGCATATTGAGTTGTATTTATATTTAATTTGTTAATTAAATCTTTTTCAAAAAGACGATTTTGAACTATCCGATTGATATCTGGTTTTGGTAAAACAGGTTTAATTTTATTTATTATATTTAAAGTTTCAAAAGGAATATTTTCAAATTCAAATGTTACTAAATCTACACAGTCTGAAAAATATTTAATTTTTTTCTCGTCTTTGTAGTCTCCTAAAATAAATTCATCACAAAAGTTTTTTGCAGGGGCATTTTTATCGTCAGAAAAAACAAATGTTTTAATATTTAGTTTTTTTGCAGAGGTGGCTAATAGGCTACCCAATTGACCCCCACCAAGAATACCAAGAACAGAATTAGGCATTATTATTTAGGCTTTTTTTTTACAGAATTAGTTTGTTTTGTTCTCCAACGAATTAAATTCTTCCTAATTTTTTTATCACTGATCGATAAAATTGATGCTGATAGTAATGCCGCATTGATAGCACCATCATTACCTATAGCTACAGTTCCAACTGGAATGCCTTTTGGCATTTGAACAATTGACAAAAGACTATCAAGACCTTTTAGTTTTTTACTTTCAATTGGCACTCCTATTACTGGGATTCTTGTTAAAGCTGCAATCATGCCAGGCAAATGTGCCGACCCTCCAGCTCCAGCTATTATTAAACTTATGTTATTTCTTTCGGCCTTTTTTGCAAAGTCATACATTCTTTTCGGAGTTCTGTGTGCGGATAGTATTTTTATTTCTGATTTAATTTTTAATATTTTTAGTGTTTTTACGCAAAGCTTCATAGTTTTATAGTCAGATTGACTTCCCATTACTATAGCTACCTTTGGGCTAACATTTTTTGAGGACATTTGTATCTTTTAATATCAAAAAATTATCTACTATTATATAAATTAATTAATGAATTATAAAATTGACAACCTTCAATATTGTAAGTGGAATAGAGAAGTATTTAAAATTAATAGAGAGGCTGAGTTAGATGCTGTACATGTTACAGTTGTTTATCATGAGGATTATGATGAATTTCTAAAAAGAATTGAAGAATGGAAAAATCATTTCAAAGAAAATTCAGATCTTATTATTCATGGGAAAAATTACAAAGATATTGAAAAAGCAAATAAAGAAAACAAAACTGCAATTTTCTTTGGATTTCAAAATTGTTCTCCAATAGAAGATAATATAGATTTAGTTGAAAAAATACATGAACATGGATGTAGGTTTATGCAGCTTACATATAATAACCAATCTTTACTAGCCACAGGATGTTATGAAAAAAATGATAGTGGTGTTACAAATTTTGGCAGAGAAGTAATTAAAGAAATGAACAGAGTAGGTGTTGTGATTGATATGTCACATTCAGCTGAAAAAAGCACCTTTGATGCAATTGATATAAGTGAAAAACCAATTGCAATTACTCATGCAAACCCTTTTTTTTGGTATAACGCAAAAAGAAACAAATCTAATGAACTTCTTAAAGTTTTATCAGAAAGTGGTGGAATGCTAGGACTTTCACTTTATCCACACCACCTAAAAGAAGGCACCAATTGTTCTTTAGAAAGTTTTTGTGAAATGACAGCAAGACTATCTGACATAATGAATTTAGAAAAAATCGGAATAGGATCTGATCTTTGTTTAAACCAACCTGACAATGTTGTTGAGTGGATGAGAAATGGTACATGGACAAAAACAAAAAATTTTGGAGAAGGTACTAAAAATAAACCAGGATTTCCTAAACAGCCTTCGTGGTTTAAAGATGCTAGAGGATTTACTAATTTAAAAGAAGGTTTATTAAAAACTGGTTTCAATGAAAATGAAGTTAATGGTATCTTGGGTAATAATTGGTTTAATTTTTATAAGGAAATAGATAAATGAAAATAGAGTTAAGAGATCCAAATAAAATAATGAAACTTTCTAGGCTTGGATCTTTTCATCAATCTAAACTTTCTTTTTTAAGATCCTTTCTTCAAGAATTTAAAGATTGGGATTACCAAAGAGATCTATTTGATTTGGATGAAAACGGTTATGGTAAGGCAATCTATTCTTTTAAAAAAAAAAATAAAATTTATTCTTTAATTTGTTTTTCTAATTATCTTAAGGATGAAGAGAGATCTGATAGGGTTATAGCAACAAAGTGGGATGCAGCTTTTGTTCTTCATGATGGCATACCAACAAAGCAAGATATAGAAAGATTATATAACAATGTACCAAAACAGGAAATTGGAAGAGTTTCATATAAAGAGTTAAGTCTTTCAAGAGCAAATAAATCAGTTAGAATATTTAATCATGTGATAGAAAGTTTATCAGTTGGAAAACAACCAGATAAAAAAATAATATCGGAAGTAGGATACCTTTATAGAACCACTGCGGTTTACGGTTCAGGAAAATTTGGTTTAGCAGACCGGTTCAGACTTAAGAATAGAGAAGAGATCAATGGTCCATTTAGACTTGAAATGATGCTAGTTTATCTTGTAAGACAATTTACATTTGATCAAGTTAATCATGTAGCAAAATTAAAAAATCCTAATAAAGCCGTGGAACTGGATAAAGAAATTTGTCGTAATCTTGGAATTGGTAATTCAACAGGATTAGGTATGGCACCATTTATAGTTAATCACCCCATACTTTTAAATAATTGGATTTTAGCAAGAGAAACAGCGTTAAAAAAAATAAGAGAAATTCAAATAGTTAAATCAGATGATAAAGATTTGTTTTATAGTTGTTTAAAAAAATCGATAAAAAATATTACAAGTTGGAATTCTGATAGCGAATTTCAGAAAAACAAAATTAAACAATTACTTTCTGATTTAAATAAATTTATAAATTTTATAGAAAATAAATTTGATTTTAATCAAGAATACGCATTTAATAAAATGTATCTTTGGATTGAGTCGAATCTTAAAGAGGAATGTATTGAATATATAGTATCAATTATGATGGAACCTTATGAGCAAATTACAGGTCCATTAGTTAAACAAATGAGTTCTGATGAGGAAAAATACTTCAATATACCGACCGAAAGAACAATTTTTGATTTAAGGGAAATTTTAGAAAAAAAATATGAAAATATAATTAAGATAGATTTTAACGAAAGGAAAAATAATAAATTTTTTTGGTTTGTTTCTAAAAATAAAGAGGAACCAAGATTGGCAGACAGGTTTATAGAAGAAGGACACGAACTAGAACAACCATTAGCAATAGCAAGAGATATAAAAAAACTATATGAAAGAATAGCGAATGAAAAAAATTCAAAATCTATTGGAAATTTTTTAATTGAAAATAATGATCTAAGACATGTTGTTAGAAGAGCTTTTATTATTGAAAAGTTTCCTTATTCTGAGATCCAAGATAACATTATTGGATCTAATTTAATTCCAATAGACATGTTGAGACTAAAATTATCATTTTTTGGAGCATTAAAATTTGATCCGCGCTCTGACAAATGGTTAAGAATTACAATGTTCCAAGGAGCGCCTTTGCCCAATGAACTTAAAAATTTTAATGAACAATGGATATATAATTCTTTAAATTAAATGATAAGCCTAAGTGAAATAGACACGACTACAAAACGAGCTTGTAAAGCAATGGGATTTTCTTGGGGAATAGCAGAAGAAGTTGGTAAGAACATGCGAAATATGGAGCTCTTTGGTTTGCCAGGTGTAAAAAATCTTAACGAATATTTTAAGATTTATCCAAATAAACAATATCAAAAAATTAGTCTAATATCCCAAAATAATATTTCTGATAAAATTCCTTATTGTCCAATCATTTTAGGAGTTAATTTTTTAGATCAAGTAAAAGTTTTAGAAAAAAATAAAAAAATAATTTTTAAAAATATTGCTTTTCCAATGCTTTTTTTGCCTTTTGTCAGCAGAGGTTCAGAAGTAATTGGAAAAAGAATTTTTCTAGAAATTGAAGAAAAGAAGTTTGTATTTAATTTTAATCAAACTATTTATTCTAATATTTCTGATCAATTGATTATTACAAACGTAGAAAATTTAAGCTTAAGTTTTATTGAAAATAGCAATTCTTTTTCAGATGATGAATGGAAAGAAATTTACAAATTATCTGAAAAAACATTTGTAGAAGAGAAAGATTCTCTAAAAGCACATAGTGCTGGAGCAGGATTAACTGATAATGACTGAAGAGTTAAAAGAACAAGATATAAAAGATTTAGATAATATTTGTGAAGAATGCCAAAAAGAAGATGAGAGTGTAACACAAAATCTAATTTTAACAGGTTTTAAACTCTGCAAGTCTTGCAGAACTTCAAAAACCGTTTTTCCTATTTAGCTTATAGCGCTTATTGGCATTGCTTCCATTCTACTCATTACAAATGATATTGATATAAATGCTATAATTAGAAAAGATAAAAAAATAATTCCAAAAGATTTAAAATTGGATTTTATATTAAGTATTTGTTTAGTAGCGATAATTAATGATGCAAAAATCCAAAATTGTGTAATAAAAATGATTGGTATTACTAGTTCTGGAACTACCGCAAAAAATCTTATTAATCCTGGCGCATGTGCGTATCCAACACCAATTAATATTTTTTTAAATGATACTTTAGTTTCCTTATCAGGAAAAAGTTTTACTCCTATAACAAAAATAAATATTGCCCATATAAACCACGTAATTATTGCGGTTAAACCTGACATACCAATAGCAGTTTTTATTATAGTGTTTGCGGCTACTGCTCCAGCAACACCATCTAAAATCATAACTAGTCCAGCAAAATATATTCCTGCTTCACCGAAATATTTATTATCTTTGTAAAGAGATTTATCTAATTTAATGGATCTAACTATTATATTTAAAAATTGAGCAAACATTAATTTATTCTCCTAAATGTTAGGATTATAAGTTATTAAATGATTAATTAAGATTATGCAAATTTTGTGGGGGAGTAAATATCCCCCACAATAAATTTTGATTAGCCTTTTACCACTTCTCTTGTATTTGCGTTAAATGACTCTTTAAAAGGTATATCTACTACTACTGCGTCAACTGGTGTACCAGGTGTTTCAGAGTATTTAGCTGGCAAATGCACTTTATATTTGGTTCCAACTTTTCCTTTTGGAAAACCATTAGCATTTAAAGTTCCATCAAATGGTACATATCCCATTGCAATATTTTGTTTTTTTTCAGGGTGATACCAAGGAGAAGTTATAAATCCTACTGGATCTCCACCATCAGCATTTGAAATTAACCAAAAATCAGGTGCATACTCTTCAATCGGTTTTCCACCCAATTCAAGTCCAACTAATTGAAGTTTATAAGGTTTTTTTCCTGCTTTAATTTCAGCACCCATTTTTTCCAGAGCTGCTTTACCAACATAATCAGTTTTTTTATTCCATTCACCTTTTCCTGATAATGAAACTTGATAACCAAGATTACACTGAAAAGGATTGTGTTGTTGATCCATGTCTTGTCCCCATGAAAGAATCCCTGCTTGTATTCTTCTATGGTGAGCAGGAGCAATAACCATTAAATTATGTTTTTTTCCTGCCTCGAGAACGGCATTCCACATATCATCAGCATGCAATGTTGCATTTCTTAAATATATTTCATATCCAGCTTCTCCTGAGAAACCAGATTGTGAAATAACACAACTTCTTCCAGCAACTTTAACTTCAGCTAAACCATAAAAAGGCATATTATCTAAATCAACTTGGTCGCCTAACAAATCTTTCATTAAAGCTTTTGATTTTGGTCCTTGAATTTGCACAGGGCAAGCATCTATTTCTTCAACTGTACAATTAAATTTTCCATCATGATTAACACCTTGGAGATACATTCCAATATCGGAGTCTGACAATGAAAACCAAAATTCATCCTTTGAAATTCTAAGAAGAATTGGGTCATTTAAAACTCCACCATAAGAATTACATAAAATTACATATCTAGCTCTCATTGGTGATATTTTAGTTGCATCTCTAGTTATTACATAGTCAGTAAATTTTTCTGCATCCGGTCCTTTGACTCTTATTTGTCTTTCAACAGCAACATTCCACATTGTTACATGATTAACTATTGCATCATACTCAACCATTGCACCACCATCTTCTGGTTTTACATATCCTCTTGGATGATAAATTCGATTATAAACTGTTGCTCTCCAACAACCAGCTTGCATTGATAAATGCCAATAAGGTGATTTTCTTACTCTAGTAGAAATTAGCATTTCAACTTTAGTTGGACCACTTTGTCTTAAATTGTATGGAACTTCTCTGTCAGACTGATCAACAGAAGTTACATGTTTTAGTTTAGTATAGTCAAATTCATTAGACATAACTATTCTCCTTCAACCACTTGTTAGTTTCCTTCAAGCCGCCGAATGTATAAATGTGGAAGTTTTCTGAATATTTTTTTACTTTCCCAATTAATTCATTAGGGTCTTTAGGTCTCATTAAATCTAATGCCTTACTAAAATTAGACTTAAGAAAGTTTAAGGAATTTTTTGCTCCTACAATATTAGCAAATTTAATTAAGCTAGTTATTTTAAGAGGGCCAGTAATTCCAACATGAACTGGTACTGTTTGTTTAGAAATAAAATCTATGATTGGCTGAGGATCTAATAACCATTGAGTTACTATATAATCAGCGTAAGGCTTTTTATCTTTCATAGCTTTTTCTAAGTCAGAATCGGATATATCAGGACTCCCCTCGGGATGTCCAGCGATTCCTATCTTCAATTGTTCAAAATAGCCCGTCTCTAAAAGCTGAATTGAACTATCAAATTTTCCAACTGGTTCTCTACCACCACCAATAACAAGAACTTGTTTTACACCGCCATCTTTACATCTAGAGACATATTCTTTGAGTTGTTCATCATTTTGAATAGATCTAGCAGGAAAATGAGGTATTGGATTAAACCCTTTTTTGGCTAGTTTAGCAGCTTGTTCAGAAGTATCTTTATAATCACCTCCTGGAAGCATAGTTATGTATACATCCTTTAAGGCTGGTAAGCTGTCTAACTCAGTTTTAGGTCCTATTTCCAAAGAAAAATTCATTACGGGATATTTATTTATTTTAAAATATCTGTCTATAAAAATCGGCTCGAGTGAGCCAAGAAGTCTATCTTTTTATGCCTCTGTGTTTTTGAATTCTTCGACCATATTCTTGAGTAATTCTATCAAATATTATTGCTAAAGCTACTATAGCTAAACCATTCATTAAACCTAAAGCTAGATATTGGTTTGATATCGCTCTTAAAATTGGAACACCTAGTCCTTTTACTCCTATCATTGAAGCAATAACAACCATTGCTAAAGCCATCATAATTGTTTGATTAACCCCTGCAAAAACAGTTGGTAGAGCCAAAGGTATTTGTACAGTTCTTAACTTTTGTATTTTAGTTGCCCCAAAAGCTTCACTGGCTTCTATTGTTTCTTTATCAACTTCTCTTATCCCTAAATTTGTTAATCTTATAACCGGAGGTATTGCATAAATACAAACAGCAATTAAACCAGGAATTTTTCCTATACCAAGTAACATTAAAATTGGAATTAAATAGACGAAACTAGGAATAGTTTGCATCATATCTAAAACGGGAAGCATAGCTTTTTCAACTCTGTTTGACCTTGCCATAAGTATTCCGACAGGGATTCCAACTGCTATACACATAATTGTGCATACTGTTATTATGGCTACTGTTGCCATGCAATCTTTCCACATGCCAAAATATCCAATTAACATAAAAGCTACCACACTCCCGACGACAAGTTTCCAACTTCTTGAACCTAACCATGCCAATATACCAAGTACCAACATTATTATTGGCCAAGGTGTTGCTAGTAATAATTTTTCTAATCTAATTAAAAAAAATAATAATGGATCAAAAAAAGCCTCTATACCGTCGCCATATGCTCTAGAAAATTCTCTAAATGTATGATCAATCCCTTTTCTTAATTCCATTAGGGAGGTACGTTCCATTACTGGAAATTTAGTTAAAAATTCCATCTAATTCCTAAAAAAGTTAACGAGCCTATTTAAATTATAGGCTCGTTAAACAAATTATATTTTAAAGACCAGCTTTGATTTTTTTAGCAGCTGCTGAAGAAACCCATTTACTCCAAACGGCTTCATGCTGTTTTAAAAATTCAATTGCTGCATCTGAACCTTTAGCTTGGTTGTCTGCCATATATACAAGCATTCCATTCATTACTTCACCTGGGTAAGTACGTTTTTCAACATAACTTAAAGCTTCTTTTCCGCCAGTTTTAGCAAAGTTTGCTGTAACAATAGAATTAACTTCAGACTTTGTCCATGATGTTGGTTTAGGATTAGCACAATCTTGTTCAGCTAAAGTTATACAGTTATCCCAGTTATCTCTTCCACCAAATGGAACTCCAAAATCAACTGAAATTAAACCATATTTTCCAACCATTGATGTCGGATTCCAGTAGTAACCAAACCAAGGATTTCCAGAATCAGCTGCTTTAGATATTGTACCATCTAAACCTGCTGCAGAACCTGGATCTATTAATACCCATCCTTTTTTTTCCATTTCGAAAGCTCTGAAAAGGTTTGCATTAGCTAATTGACATCCCCATCCAGCTGGGCAACCAACAAAAGCTCCTTTAGAAGGATCTTCTTTTGATGGAAACCACTCAGGATGTTCTAGGATTTCCATTGCAGTCATACCTTTTATCTCAGGAATTTTTTTAAGAGTTCCTGGAGTTATCCACCAGCCTTCACCAAGACCAGTAATAGGTGCTCCATTTGCAATGATTAATCTTTTCTCTGAAACAGCTTTCTTTAAAGGTGTGTAAACAGCATTAGCCCATTGTTCTGGATTCATATCTGGTTCACCTTTTTCGTCCATTGAAGTAAAAGTAGGCATAGTAGCACCTGGTATTAACTCTACTTCACAACCATATCCTTTTTCTAAAATTATTTTATCTACATTGGCCATTAATTCAGCCGATGCCCAGTTTTGTTCAGCAATAACTAATTTTCCACATCCTGCGTTAGCTACACTTGAAAAAGCACCGAATAAAAATACTGACAACATAGTAAAAAGTATTTTTCTTATTTTCATTATTTCCTCTTACGTAAGTTTATTTTGTAAAAGAAAACATATTTAAGCAAAAAAATCAAATTTGATTCAACTACAGATAGATTTATGATCTCATTTTAATACCTTTTGGGTCATACAAAGGCTGTTTTATTATTGAACAATCATAAAAATCACCATTAATTTCAACTTGAAACTTTTCGTTAGATTTACAAATTGTCTCATCTAGATACGAGTAGGCAATACTTTTCTTTACATAGTGAGCATATCCTCCTGATGTTATGTAACCAATGCTTTTTCCATCTTTCATAACTGCTTCATTGTTAGTTACATCAATGTCTTTAGTTTCAACAATTAAAGGAGTAAGTTTTAAATTGCTTTTGTCATTTTCTGCACTTTTTTTACCAATAAAATCTTTTTTCCAATCAATAAAAATATCTAAACCGGACTCTTTAGCAGTAAAGTCTGGTCTAAAATCTAATGTCCAAGCACCCCAACTTTTTTCTAGTCTCATCGACATTAAAGCTCTTCCACCGAATGGTTTTAAATTGAATTCTTTTCCTGCATTTTCTATTTCCTCATAAAGCTTCAATTGAAAATGAGGAGCAACATAAATTTCGTATCCCAGCTCTCCAGTAAATGAAATTCTATTTACTATTGCAGGTACACCTGCAACAAACATTCTTTTTGTATCTCTAAATTTAAAATTATCATTAGAAACATCTTCTCTAACTAATTTTTGAAGCAAATCTCTTGATTTAGGGCCGGCAATTGAAATTCCATGAAAATCATCCGATTTATTTATATATTTAACATTAAATTTACTTATATGGCTTTCAAACCATCTTCTATGCATTTCTTGTGCAGCACCAGAACCAAAAATCATAAATTCATTTTCATCAAGACATGCAACAGTTAAATCTCCGTATAATTTTCCTCTGTAAGTAAGCATTGGACTTAAGGAAATCCTTCCCTGCTTTGGTAGTTTTCCAGCTAAAATATGATCTAAAAATTTTCTGGCTTCTGGACCTTTAAATTCGTGTTTTGAAAAGTTTGCTACCTCAATAGCTCCTACATTTTCTCTTACATTTTGAACTTCTTTTGAGACATAATCATGAGATCTTGATCTTTTAATTGTTGGCTCTTCATGAGCATCCTCTTTATTATTTGCAAACCACAAGACATTTTCTAGTCCAAAACTATCGCCCATAACTGCTCCTTTTGATACGAAACGATCATAAAGAGCTGTAGTTTTTTGTTTTCTACCTTTTGGTAAAGTTTCATTAGGAAAGGTCATAATAAATCTTCTTTCATAATTTTCTGAAGATTTAATTGTTCCATATTCAGGAGATGCATAATCTCCAAATCTTGCAATATCCATTGCCCAAACATCAATTGATGGTTCTCCGTCGATTATCCATTCAGCAATACATTTTCCAACACCACCACCTTGACAGAACCCTGCCATAACACCAACTGCAACCCAATAGTTCTTCATACCAGGCACGGGTCCAATTAGAGGACTACCATCTGGACCAAATGTAAAAGGGCCGTTTACAATGTTTTTAATACCTGCTTTTTCTAAAGCTGGCATTCTTTCAAAACCAATTGCTAGCCTGTCTTGTATATTATCTAGCTTTGGTTCTAAAAGTTCATGGCCAAAATTCATTGGTGTACCATTTACTTTCCATGGAGTAGATTTTGGTTCATAAGTTCCAAGCAACATTCCTTTGCCTTCTTGTCTAAAATATATATTTCCTTCAAAGTCTGTTCCTATTGGTAATCGTTGATCACCCATTGCTTCTATTTCTGGAATAGCTTCTGTAATTAAATAATGATGCTCCATTGGTTGAACAGGTAAATTCAATCCCGCTAATTTACCGACTTCTCTTGCCCACAAACCTCCAGCATTAATAACTATTTCTGCATTAATATTTCCTTTGTCAGTAATTACTTCCCAAGTTCCATCATTTTTTTGTTTAGTATCTTTAACAGTTGTATGAGTATAATATTTTCCTCCGTGCACTTTTGCAGCTTTGGCAAAAGCATAGGTTACTCCAGATGGGTCAACTTCACCATCAATTGGATCCCATAATGCTAAAAGATATCTTTTAGGATCGATCAATGGATTTTTCTTTTTAACTTCTTCTAGAGAAATAAATTCTTGATCAAGACCCATGTATCTTGCTTTTGATCTTTCTCTTTTTAAATAGTCAGCCCAAACTTCATTAGAAGCTAAATAAAAACCTCCACTTGGTTTAAATCCAATTGCGTGTCCAGACTCTTTTTCAATTTCTTTATAAAGGCCAATAGTATAAGCCATCATTCTTGAAATGTTTGGATCAGAAGAAATTACGTGAACATTTCCTGCGGCATGCCAAGAAGAGCCAGAAGTTAATTCGTTTCTCTCTAAAAGAATACAATCTTTTAAACCGAATTTAGATAGATGATAAAGTATAGAACAACCAACTACACCACCACCTATTACAACTACTTTGGCATGTTTTTCCATTACAGAATATTATAAAGTTTTTGCTGCGTCTGTGTTGTGTTTTTTTAAACTTGAATCAGTTCCATGTGCATAGTGCTTAGACATATCCGGGTAGTACTTATATGAAATAGGTTTTCTGCCCAACGCAACTGCCATTTCTCTAACATGGTGAGGTTCTGCTCCACAACATATTCCTATAAAATTAATTTTTTTTTCTGCACATTCTTTTGCAAATTCTGCCATTTCAAATCTATTACAATACAAATTGTCTAATGCAACAGGGAAGGCATTTCCACCAGGTATGCAGTCACAACCATCATCAATCTGATTTAAAAAACCAGGATTTTTTTCTGTAGTTCTATAAGGAACAGGTAGTGCAGCAACATGACAAGAAACTGCTTTTCTTATTTCTGGTAAAAGTTTCATTGTCATTTTTGGACCCCTGAAGCAATTTAAACCAACAACATCAGCTCCGTTATCTTCTAGTATTTTGCACGCTTCTCCAGGTGAAGTTCCTTCTCTTGTTTTACCATCTCTTCTAAAAGCATAATTACAAACGGCTATTAAACCTGCATCTTTAATAACTTTAAGTGCAATTTTTAATTCTTCTACCCAAGTTATTGTTTCAGCAATAACAAAATCAACTCCTGCTTCTTTTGCCCAACCAACTTGTTCTTCAAACATTTTTTGACACTCAATATTGCTTTTTTTATCGTTTGGATCATATAAATTTGTATTAGCTACATTTCCTGCTACCAACAGATCAAGATCTTTAAATTCATCTCTTGCATCTTTGGCAATTTTTAAAGCATTTTTTTGTAGTGGTTCAAGAAGATTTTCTTTTCCAATTATTCTAAGTTTTTCTCTATGTCCGTAATAAGTAAATGCTTGAACAACTTCACTTCCCGATCTTATAAATTCTCTGTGCAATTGTGAAACTACTTCTGGATGCTCTAAAACTACTTCAGGTACAAAAGCCCCAGCTTGTAAATAACCTCTTCTTTCCATTGCAAAAAGATAACCTTCTGCACAAAGGACAGGTCCGTTATTAAGCCTTTCAATTAAATTTTTTCCCATAAGCTTTTCCTTTTTTTTAATAGCTAATCATATTTTTATTCATTTTAAAATATATTTGTGAAGTTCAATTTTTACTGGTAGCCTTTAGAATGGCACAAAAAGACGTAGGAAATAAAATACCAATATACAAATTAAAAAAAACCGATGAGGTAATGAAATATTACGATGAATGGGGAGAAGGTAATAAATATGACAAAGATATGGTTGACTGGAATTATACAGGACCAAAGGAAACATCGGAGGTATTGGTTAAACATCAGAAAAATAAGGATGCTAAAATTTATGATGCTGGTTGTGGCACTGGATTAGTAGGTGTTGAACTTAAGAAGTATGGTTTTTCAAATTTTTATGGCGCAGATCTTTCACAAAAACTTTTAGATCTAGTTCCAAAAGATCTTTATCAAAAGTTAGATAAAGTTGATTTAAATAAAACAATACAAGAGAAAGATAACTATTTTGATGTTGTTATGTGTGTAGGCACTTTTACTTTTGGACATGTAAAACCTCCAGCTTTAGATGAATTTATAAGGATTACAAAAAACAAAGGATTAATTTGTTTTACAATAAATGAAGGTATTCATGAAGAATATGGTTTTGATAAAAAAATAGACCAACTCAAAAAAGATAATAAATGGAAAGAAATAGAATTTTTTAAATCAAATTATATAGCAAGCAAAGATGTAAATGCTTGGCTTGGCCTTTACGAGGTTATCAAGTAGTGTCAGAAGTATATAACATCATAGAAAAGAAAAAGTTAGATGTTGTAAGCAATCCAATAGAAAAATCACATGGTCTTCCAAATGAATGTTATACAAGTGAAAAATATACTCAACTAGAAAGAAAAAAACTATTTGAAGATAAATGGGTTGTTATAGGTGTAGCAAGCTCATTACCAAATAAAGGCGATGCAAAACCTTTTGATCTATTAGGTATTCCAATAATAATTTTAAGAGATAAAAAAAATAAAATACGAGTTTTTCACAATGTTTGTAGTCATAGAGGATACAAAATTTTACAAAAAAGCTGCAAAATTAAAAATCTTATAAGATGCCCATATCATTCTTGGTCCTATGATACGAGTGGCAAACTAATTGCAACTCCACATTTAGGAGGAATGAATAAACATGAATGTAAAAAATTTGATAAATCTAAAAGTAATTTGAAAGAAATTAGATCAAGTGTTTGGTTGGATATGATATTTATAAACATTAGTGAAAATGAAATTTCATTTGAAAAATACATCAAACCCTTAAGTGATAGATGGGAACAGTTTTGGCCTAAAAAGGATAGAAAACTAATGGTTTATTCAAATGATTTTGGATATTTTAATTTAAATGCAAAATGTAATTGGAAATTTGCAATAGAAAATTATTGTGAAAGTTATCATTTGCCATGGGTGCATCCTGGTTTAAATTCTTATTCGAAAATTAGTGATCACTATCATATTCAAGGATTACCCAATCGTTTTGCAGGACAAGGTACTAAAGTTTATAATCCAAAACTTAAGGGAAAAGAAAAATTTCCTTGTTTTCCAAACTGGCCTAAAGATAAAGAACATATTGCAGAGTATGTAGCTTTATTTCCTAATGTTATGTTAGGTATTCATAAGGATCATTTTTATGCATACTGGCTTGAGCCAGTGGATCATAAATTTACTAAAGAACATATGGAGATTTATTATGTGGGAGAAAAAGCCGCTAATTCACAAAAATATAAATCTTTAAGAAAACAGAATCACAAACTTTGGAAAAGTGTTCAAATTGAAGATGTTGGCATAATTGAAGGTATGCAAGAAGGAAGAAATTCACCATCTTATAATGGTGGAAATTTTTCACCAGTTATGGATAATCCAACTCATCACTTTCACAAATGGGTTGCTACAAATATAGTTTAACATGAAATTTAAAAGAAAGATTAATCCTGATTTAAAACCTAAAACAAATTTCATTACCAAAAAAAGATTAAGAGAAGATGAAATTAATTTTGATAAACTTAGATCTTACAGACTAGATAGAGTTAAAAAAGAATTAGAAAAAAATAATTTAGAGGCCTGTATATTATTTGATCCAGTTAACATCAGGTATGCATTAGATACCGTAAACATGAGCGTTTATAATATGCATAATCTTACACGATACTGCTTTATCCCGGTGAGCGGACCAGCAATACTTTATGAGTATTTTAATTGTGAAATACTATCCAAGCATTTAAATTTAATTGATGAAATAAGACCAGCAATAACATGGGATTATTTTAGCAATGGTGATCAAGCAAGTTCACAATTAAAGAAATGGATTAATGAAGTTAAGGAATTATCAAATTCTTATTTTAAAAGTAAAAAAATAGCAATCGATGTTATTAATGGCCCTGCAGTAACTGCATTAAATCAAGAAAACATTAAAGTTGTTGATGCTAAATTAATTTTAGAACAAGCAAGAGTCATTAAATCTCCTGAGGAATTAAAATGTATGAAGGCAGCAATAGATGTTGCTGAAATTGGTGTAACTAAAATGCGTAATGAATTAAAAGCTGGTATGACCGAAGATGAACTTTGGTCAATTTTACACAAAACTAATATCGAACATGGTGGAGAATGGATTGAGTGTAGAATTTTATCTTCTGGTGAAAGAACAAACCCATGGATGCAAGAAAGCAGCAATAAAGTAATTCAAAAAGGTGAAATAGTATCTTTTGATACGGATATGGTTGGTCCTTACGGATATTGTGCGGATATATCGAGAGCATTTGTAGAAGGACATAAATTTAATGACGATCAAAAAAAATTATATCAAATGGCTGTTGAGCAAATTAATCATAATTATAGATTAATAAAATCTGGAACATCTTTTAAAGAATTTACTGAAAAATCTTGGAAACTTCCTGAAGAATATTATGGCAATAGATATTCGTGCATGCTCCATGGAATTGGCCTTTGTGATGAATGGCCACAAATAAAATATCCAACTGATGGTGGACAAAGAGAAGGTCATTTTGAAAAAAATATGACCATCACACTTGAGAGTTATATCGGCAAAGTTGGAGGTAAAGAAGGGATTAAGCTTGAACAACAGTACTTAGTAAGCGAGAATAACCTTGAACTTATGTCCCATCATCCTTTAGAAGATATCAAATGAAAATAATTTTAGTTATGGGATTACCTGGTGCAGGCAAAACGACTTTAGCAAATGAGTTAGCTAAATTAATAAAAGCAAAAAGATTAAACGCAGATGAGGTTAGAAAAGCTGCTAATGATTGGGACTTTTCTGAAGAAGGCAGAACAAGACAATCTAAAAGAATGTCAGATGCAGCAATAAAAATGAAAAGTGAAGGCAATAATGTAATAGCCGATTTTATATGTCCAACACCTGAAGCAAGAAAATTATTTCCAGCAGACTATGTTGTTTGGGTAGATACTATCCAAAAAGGTAGATTTGAAGATACCAATCAAATGTTCGTAAAACCTGAAAAATATGACTTTCATGTTACTTCCCAAGACGCTCAAAATTGGGCACAAAAAATATTTGAAGAAATAAAAAAAATTTTATAACTAATATTTTTTATGAGTATTTTAGTAAAAATTATTTTAGTTTTATTTTTTTCAATAATTTTTTCCAATAAATTATATGCTGCAAATGTTGCTGCAGATACAACTTATTCAAGCAGTGTATCAGGAACTCAATATAATATTACTGCTGATGATGTAGATATCATTGTGACTAACGATATTACTCTTGATCGTAACCAAAAACTTTTTAATAATACTGATGCTGAAAGATCAGGTGCTACAATTACAATTCACTCTGGATCAACTATAACAACAACAAACTCTAATACGATATTCACTGGCGGTGGAGAATTCACGATAACAAACTCAGGTACAATTTCAACAAGTAACTCTAAATCAATCAATATAAGTAACTCTGATGGAGCATCAATTACAAATAATAGTGGAGGTGTAATTTCATCTGCTGGAAATACTATTCTTGGAGATGCAGGTGATGGTGCAGATAATACAACAATTGATAATAGTGGAGAAATCTTTTCAACTAAAGCTACATCAGAATCTAGTGCAATTATTGTTGATGAAGATGATACTGGTACAACAATTACAAATAATGCTGGTGGATCAATTTATAGTAAGGGAAATAAGTCAACTATTGTTTTAGGAGCAAGCTCAACTCTTACAAACAGTGGTTCAATAAAAAATAATAAATCTGTTGATACAAATGTAATCCAATTAAAAGGAAATAATAATACTGTAACTTTAAAAGACGGTGGAGTTGTTGTTGGTATGATTAAATCTGCTACTGGTGCAACAGGAAATAAATTAAGAATAAACCATGGTGTTGGAATGAGTTATTATTATGATACATCTGGCACTTTCACTTTAGAAGATTTAGATGGCAACCAAGTTGTAAAAGGATCGGCAGGATCTGTTGGTCAAGGTAGTAGTGAAACTCTTGACGAATTATTAGGTACTAAATCAATAAATATTAGACAATCACTTACCAAATTTAAAAATGAAGAAGAAGATTTGGACGAGGGTAAAGGCTGGGGTGAAATAAATTTTTCTACTTTTAAAAGAAAACAAAACGATCAAGACCTATCATTAGGTTTTAATTATACTGGTTTAACTATAAATTTAATAAATCCGTACAAAGGAAAAGATTTTATTTTATCTTTGGGAACTGGAAATCAACAATTTACAAAAAAACATAATATCCATCGATATTCTTTACACTCTGGTTTTTATTTTAGAGATCAACCATTTTTAAATAAATTTTTAGATGAAAGCTTTATCTTAGGTGGAGTTAATTTACATAATAGCGTAAGAGAAATTTTAACTAACACAACTACGTCAGGCAAACTTAATACGACAAGTATGTTTGAATCTTATGATTTGCTAGCGGGAACAAAAATAAATAATAATTTTTTAATACCTAACTTTGGAACAACATTTGGTTTATCAATTACCCCTGGATATAGTGAAAATAAATTTTATCATTGGAATACAAAGACAGCCAGTAATATATCTGTTTTCCTTGATGATGATTATAAGTTTAATTTAGCAGAAAATTATCAACTTAATCTTGGATGGATTTTAGATCTTAGACATATGATTTTAGGTAAAGATCAAGATTATGAAATTAATGGAACTAGTGCTAGTTATTCTCAAGATGAAAACTTAATTAAAGAATTAACTTTAGCAACAAATTTAGGTTTTGAAAAAAAAATAGCAAACGAACATTTTTTTAAATTTTATTTAGACAGCACAATCAGTACCCAGGAATTAATGAGCTTTTCAGGAAATTTTACTTATAAATTTGCCTTTTAAATTTATCAATAATTTTGAATACTTTTAATTGAATTAAAACTAAATTCCTTTAAAAAGCAAAAAATGTTTTTAATAAGAAAAATACTCATCTTATTTTTTTTTCTACTTTCAATTCCTAATTCATTTGGAGCTCCAGTAACTCTTGTCCATACAACGCAGTTTAATGATGGTCCTAGTCCAGGTGGTATCGAATTTAACAAAGATGGAACAAAAATGTTTATAGTTCATTATACAAAAGATACAGGTGATGATTATGAGGCAATTTATGAATATGATTTATCTACACCTTTTGATTCTTCTGAAAGTTCAAGAACTTACACCGGAGACAGCGAAAGATGTGTTTTAGGAGATGGCACCAATGGTATAGATACCAATAACAATGCTGTTCTTTATGATTTGGAATTCAGTAGTGATGGAATGAAATTATTTACTAGCAGTAGAATAAATGGCGATGGTACGAATGAGGACATACTTTACAGATTTGATTTAACTTCTCCTTATGATGTTTCAACTTGTTCTTATGTAATGGAAACTACAGATCTTGAAACTGACGCTAATATCAATGGAAGTAAAGCTGGAACTTTTGATTTAGAGGCAACTCCTGATAAAAGTAATGATCACAGACTACAAGCTTTAGAAATTAATGATGACGGTACTAAATTATTTTTAGCTTGGATGGATTTGGTCTCTACCAATACTAGATTATTAGAGTATAATTTAACAACTCCATATGACATAACAACACTCCAACTTGTAACGAATGCCGGAATTTTAATAGGTTCGGGTACCACAACTGATGTAATTAATCCTGCTGGAATGAGATTTAGTGCAAATGGAAAAAGAATTTTTGTTGTTAGTCACCAAAATGGTAGCCAAGGTGTTAGTCAGATTTCTCTTACAAATGCTTATGATACGTCTTCATTTGTTTTAGATGGTAAATATAGTTTAAAAGGTTCAAACAACCAACCAAGAGGTATTGGATTTAGCGCAAATGGTTTAAAAATGTACGTAGGAAGTGATACAAGCGGAGGTTATGGCACAACTAGAATTTACGAATATGATTTAGTTTGTCCTTTCAATATTATTCAAGGAAAATGTCCTCCTATATCAGAAAATAGTAACGAGACAGGTGTTGCTGAAGCACAAATAGAACTTGCAAGAAAAACAATTGAATATTCTACAAAGACAGCTTTAAATCGACTGAAATGGATTAGAAGAAACAAAGATAAACAAAATTTAACAAACCAAAATATAAAATTTAATTTTTCAAATCAAATGCTTGCCTCTCTTACTGAAGCATTGAAAGTTTCTACTTTAAAAAATAAAGAAAATAAAAATCAAGATGTATTTTATTGGAGCGAAGGTAGTATTTCAATGGGAAGAGTAGGAGATACTAATATTTCATTATCAAAAGAAATTAAGACTAACTCAATTACGATTGGGGCAGATAAATTTATTGATGATAACGCAATACAAGGAGTTGCATTTAGATATGGCAAAGATGAAGCGGATGTTGGTTCAGAAGGTAGTAATGTAGATATGGATGCTTATAATGTCATGCTTTATTACTCTGTTCCTAAAACAGAAACTAAATATTTAGACACTATAATTGGAGTAGGAAGACTTAGAACAGATATTACAACAGCATACGATGGTAAAAAATCAGCAGGTGATAGGTTTGGAACACAATTATATGGAACAGTAAAAATTAAAGATGAGATAAAAAAAGATAATCTTACATTGATTCCATCTGGTCAAATTGATCTTGGCTATACTTTATTAAACTCCTATATAGAATCTGGGCCTAGCGCAAAAAATTTTGATAAACAAGGCATACAATCAAAGAACGTAAAATTAGCTATTGCCGCCGTTGATAAATTATTAACTGAAAAATATACTTTGAAAAGACATGGAAAGCTTGAATACAAAGCTGACTTGCACCGGTCATCAAGTTTAAAATATTCTTATGTTTCAGACGGAACTAAAATTGACACGAAATTACAAACTGGTGCATTACATAATATTAATGGAGAGATTGGTTTTGATTTAATTTTTTCAGATAATTATAGTGTTTTCGTTATCTATGAGAGAAGTCATGCATTTGGTTCAGGATATACTGATCAAATACATATCGCTTTAGGCTACCTTCCCTACAAAGATACAGAATATGCATTTTTATTAACTGGTTCAGAAAACCTCATGTCTCAATTTAAAATTAACAAAAATATTAATGGTTATGACATTAGCTTTAATTTAAATGACGATTTATCTAATTTAGGAAACAACCGAGAAGCAAGTATAAATTTAAATAAAGTCTTTTAATTTTTATTATTAAGATTAAACTAAAATTTAAAGGAGTATCTATGAGCTATCAATGGGACAACAAAAAACCAACTGCACAAATGCTAGGCAGATGGCAACCATTTCACGATGGTCATTATGCTTTATTTGAAGAAATTATAAAAAAAACTGGCCAAGTTTGTATTCAAATAAGAGATGTACAAGGTGTAGATGATAACCCTTTTGATTTTGAAACAGTAAAGAAAAAAATAGAAGAAAAGTTAAATCCTAAATACGAAGGTAGATTTAAAATTATGTTAGTGCCCAATATAACAAACATTTGTTATGGCAGAGGGGTTGGTTATAAAATAGAAGAAATAGTTATGCCTGAAGAAATACAAAAAATTTCTGCAACTAAAATTAGAGCTAAAATGCGAGAGGATGGAGATTTAAAGTGAACGAAAGACTTAAGTCGATAGTAGATTTAGAAAAATATCCAATCTATGACTTAAATTCTCCAATAATTAAAAATTTAATCAAAAGATGCAAAGAAGAACTAGACCAATTTAGTTGTTCCACTATACCTAATTTCATTTTACCAAAATCATTAGAGATAATGAATTCAGAATTAGAAAAACAGTTAGATGAGGTTTATATGTCTAAAGAAAGTATAAACGCTTATTTGTATGCTGAAGATGATCCAAAATTACCTAAGGATCATCCAAAAAGAACTTTTATGAATAGATACAACGGATATTTAAATTCTGATTGTTTTCCTAAAAATTCTGAAATGAAATATCTTTATGAAACAGATGAACTTTTAAAATTTGTATCTGCATGCTTAGGAGTTTCTCCAATATATAGATGGGCTGATCCTTTAGCTTGTCATGCTTATAATGTTATGGAGCCTGAAGGAATACTTCCTTGGCATTTTGATAGTTGTGAATTTACATTAAGCTTAATGATTCAAAAACCAGAGAAAGGTGGAATATTTGAATACTGCCCAAATATAAGAGAACCTGGTAATGAAAATTTTGACGAAGTTAAAAAAGTTTTAAATGGTGATAGAGCACGAGTTAAACAATTAAAATTAGAACCAGGTGATCTGCAAATATTTAAAGGAAGATTTACTTTACATAGAGTTACAAAAATAGAAGGGCAAAAATCAAGATACATGTGTATACCAGCTTATGTTTTAGATCCCTGGAGAGTAAACACTCCAGAACATTCAAAAGCAATTTATGGTAAAGTGTTACCAATTCATTTAGAGAGAAATGTTGCTAGATCAGATGGCCTAGCAGATTGATATGAGAATTAATTATGATAAAAAAATCTAAAGAGCATTTAGATTTAGTAAACGAGACTTATATTAAACATTTTAAAGTTGCATTTAGTGTTAGTAGCTTAATGATTATAGGAGGCTTCCAAGCAATAATTCACGCAATATGTCCCGCAATATTTCAGACTTCTGCAAGTGACAAGATAAAAAAATTACACGAAAAAATTTCTAAAAGATGAAAAGCAATATTAAAAATGTTGCTGTTGTTGGCACAGGGGTAATTGGAACTGGATGGATAATTAGATTTTTAGCTCATAATAAAAAAGTTGTAGCTTTTGACAAAGATCTTAAATTGAAAAAGAGAATAATTGCAGAGATAAAACGTACTTGGCCTTATGTAAAAAAATTATTCAATAAAAAAAAATTAAATCTAAAAAATTTTATTTATGTTACTTCTGTTGAAGAAGCTTTAAAGGAAGCAGATTTTATTCAAGAATGTGCATCTGAAAACTACAAAATCAAAACAAAACTGATGAACGTAATTGGTAATTATGCAAAACCAAATGCTATAATTTCATCAAGTTCATCTGGGTTACTTCCAACAAGAATATATTCAAAATGTAAAAATCCAGCTCGTACCATGATAGCACATCCATTTAATCCAGTTTATATGTGCCCTGGCGTTGAAATTGTTCCAGGTAAAAAAACAAAAAGAAAGTTTTTGAATGAAGCTAATAAATTTTACAAATCTATCTCGATGAATCCAATCATGGTAAAAAAAGAATTACCAGGTTATCTATCAGATAGACTCCAAGAAGCCTTATGGAGAGAAGCATTACATATAGTAAACGAAGGATATGCTACTACAAAAGATTTAGATAGAGCAATTGAAGATGGTCCTGGCCTAAGATGGTCATTAATGGGAACTTTCCTAACATTTCATTTAGCAGGTGGTAAGGCTGGTATGAAACATATGTTAGAACAATTTGGGCCTGCGTTAAAATTACCTTGGACAAAACTGAAAGCTCCAAAACTTTCAAAAAAACTTTCTTCAAGAGTTATTATTGGCACTAGAAACCAAGCAAAAGGCAAATCAGTAGAACAATTATCAAAAATTAGAGATGAATATTTAGTTAAACTTCAGAAGTTAAGAAAAAAATATGAAGACAAGATAAGAAAATGATAGTAATAAAATATCATGAATGTCTTGGTCAAAAATTTGGGTAACGGCATAAAAAACATAACAATAAACGATCCAAAAACATATAATTCGCTATCTTTTGCAACTTTAAGATCTCTTTTAAATACTTTTAAAAGACTTGATAAAGACAACAATACAAAAGTAATAATTTTGAATGGAGCCGGCAAAGGCTTTAGTGCAGGTCATAACCTGAAAGAAGTAAAATCTTTAAAAGTAAGATCAAAATATCTCAAACTGTTTAATCTTTGCTCAAAATTAATGATCCAAATAGTTGAAGGAAGAAAACCAGTTATAGCAAAAGTGCATGGAGCAGCTTATGCCGCTGGATGCCAACTAGCAACAAGTTGCGACTTGGCTTACAGCACTACTAATGCAACATTTGCAACTCCTGGAGTTAATATTGGATTATTCTGTAGTACACCAATGGTTGCCGTTAGTAGAAAAATTAGCAGAAAGAGAATGATGAAAATGCTTTTAACTGGTGAACCCATTAATGCAAAATATGCAAAAGAAATAGGATTGATTAATGATTGTTTCTCAAAATCGAAACTAAATAAGGAAGTTTTAAAAGTAGCCAAAACAATTGCATCCAAATCAAATTTAACAATTAAGATTGGAAAACAAGCTTTTTACAAACAATTAGAAATGCCGTTAAGAAAAGCTTACGCATATACAAGTAGAGCGATGACTTTAAACATGATGTCAGTTGATGCTCATGAGGGTATATCGGCGTTTTTAAACAAAAGAAAACCTAAATGGAAAAATAAATGAACGATGATCAAGTAAAAGAAATTCTAAAAAATTCTAAAACAATTGCAATGATCGGTGTAAGTTCCGAAAAGAAAGGCGAAGATCCAAAAAACTTAAAAAGAAAACCAGCAAATGTTGTTATGAAATATATGCAAGATTTTGGTTACAAAGTAATACCTGTAAACCCTTTTGCCAAAGGAGAAGTTATAAATGGAGAAACAGTAGTTGAAAGTTTAGATAATATTTCTGAAAAAATAGATATAGTCGATGTATTTAGACCATCAAAAGAAACACCAGGTTTTGCTAAAGAAGCCGTTAAAATTGGAGCTAAAACTCTGTGGCTACAGTACGGAATTCAGAATGAGGAAGCTAAGAAAATTTCTGAGGAAGCTGATGTAAAATACATAGATAACAAATGTATTAAACAAGAATACCAAAAATTATTTCAAAAATCTAACCCGGTATTTCCAGTATTAAAAAAATAGTGAAAAAAATTTTATTTTTCCTTTTTTTGTTTCAAACATCAGTATTAGCCCAGAATCTTGAAAAGGCATATTTTGCAGGAGGATGTTTTTGGTGCATGGAAGAATCTTTTGAAAAAAAAGAAGGAGTAATTCAAGTAATTTCAGGTTATTCAGGCGGTGATACAAAAAATCCAACATATGAAGAAGTTACATATGGAAATACCGGACACTTTGAAGTTATTGAGATTATTTATGATAAAAATAAAATTAATTTTAAAGATCTGTTAGATCATTTTTGGATTAATATTGACCCATTTGACTCAAGAGGTCAATTTTGCGATGTAGGATATAGTTATAGATCAGTTGCATTTTATCAAACAGTTGATCAAAAGGACGATATAAAGAGATCAATAGTAAAATTAGAGAAGAAATTTAATAAAAAGGTAGTTACATTCATAAGAAAATTTGATGAATTTTATAAAGCAGAAGAATATCATCAAGATTATTATAAAAAAAAATTTTTAAACTATCTTAAGTATAAAAATGCTTGTGGAAGAGAAAAAAAATTAAATAAGATTTGGAAATCATGAAAAAGATTTTTTTAGTTTATGGTCATTATAATGACAAATCTTTTAATGCAGCAATAAAAGATACATTTATAAAGACAGCAGAAGAGAATGGTCATAAAATTGATTGCGTAGATTTATATAAGGAAAAATTTGATCCAGTATTTGCAGGTGAAAAACCTTCTTCTGAAGTTTTAGATCATAGAAAAAGAATTGAACAATGTGATGTTATTACTTTAGTTGCACCCATCTGGAACTTTAGAATGCCAGCAATACTTGAAGGATGGATTGATAAAGTTCTGGCTCCACCATGGGCATTTAGTTTTAAAAAATTGTTTGGTAATTATGGTTATCCCGTGGGAAACTTGAAAGGAAAAAAAGCAATTGTATTTTGCACTTATGGATCTCCTCAATTCGCAATAAGAACATTTTTTTTAAATATGCCTACTAAAAGACTTAGAAGAGGAGTCTTCAATATATGCGGAATAACAGATGTAATATATAAAAGGTATTTTGCGGTACCATTTGTAAGTGATGAGAAGAGAAAAAAATTTTTAGAAGATGTTAAAAAAACTGTAAAAAATATATGAGTAAATGATTTATATAATTGGCTCAGGTTTTTCGGGGTTAACCACAGCATACGCATTAAATAAAAAAGGAATAAAATCTACTGTAATTTCTCCAGGAGAAAAATATAAAACAAAAAATATTTCTTTAATAAAATATTTATTAAAAAATAACGGAGAAATTTTAAACAATTCTAATTTTTTATCAAAAAAAATTAATAAATTAAATAAAGCTAATGTAATTAATTGCAAATATTTGCTTTCACATATGGACGGTGGACAATCAAATATATGGGGTGGTGTAGTTGGTAATATTGGTGAGTATAATTATAATGATAGCCATATAAAAAAAAGTGAAATACTAAAATATAAAAAAGAAATAATAAATTTATTAAAAATAATAAACATTAAATATATAAAAAAAAAGAACAAAAAAATAAATAGTTATTTATTAGAAAAAAACTATTCAGTATCAAAAAAGGATGTTTCAAATTTAAAAAGGTATTTATTAAAAAAAAAGGTAATTTTTAAAAATAATTTATTCGTAAAAAAAATTGATTTAAAAAAATCTATATTAAAGATTCACGATATCAAAACTAACGATCAAATTAGTTTACCTTATACAAGGCTATTTTTGTCATGTGGTCCGATAGAAACATCTAAATTAATATTAAATTCTATTAAAAATATCAAAAAAATAGTTTTAAAAGAAACCCAACATTTTTATGCTTTAATTAAGGTTAATCATAATTTAAAAAGTCGCTTTTTTGATGCAAAATGTGGAAAGTATAAATTTTCTTGTCAACTTTATTCATTAAAAAATATTGTAGGTTTATTTTTTAAAAACTATTTAAAGAATTTAAATAGTTTTAATAAAAACAAATTCTTTATTGGACAATGTTATCTTCACTCTAATTATTCCGGTAAAATAAATATTTCTAAAAAATCTAACAAATTTATAATAGAAGGAAAACCAAATTTAAGATTTAATATATCTCAATTTAAAACTGATATAAAAAAATTTAATAAACAAAATAAAATTTTAAAGATAAAAAAATTATTTTTTAATAAAATTGGCGCCTCAAACCATTTGGGTGGCTCGATACCAGTTACTAATAATAAGAATATTAAACTTGGAGTCAGTAAATTTGGTAAATTGAACAATCAAAAGAATATATATATTTCCGACTCTTCAATACTTAACGATATAGACATTTCGCCAATTACAATATTTTCATTAAATAACATTTTAAGAATGATACTTAGTAATAAAAAAATATAATAGAACCATATGGATAAAAAAAAGTGCATCATAACAGGTAGCAATGGATATTTAGGAAAACAATTATCAGTAATATTTAAAAAATATGGTTGGCAAGTAGTAGAGTTATCAAGCTCAAATAAAGATGATCAATTTAATTTTAATTTGAAAAATTTAGAAAATTTTAAATATAATGTGCTCGAAAAATGTAATTTATTAATTCACACAGCTTACGATTTTTCAGCAAACAGTTTAGAGAAAAGTATTTCAACAAATGTCAATGGATCAGAAAAATTATTTTATTTTGCAAAAAAAATGAATGTAGAAAAAATAATTCATATATCATCTTTAAGTTCTTTTAATAAAGCAAAATCTATTTATGGAAAAACAAAAATAGAAATAGAAAATGTTTCAAAAAAATATGGTGTAATTAATTTAAGAGCAGGACTTTTTTTTGGAGGAGATTCAAAATTAATAGAAAAAATTAGTAATATTTGTAAAAAAATTCCAATCATTCCTTTAATTGGCAATGGTAGTTTTAAGTTACATTTATGTCACTATGAAGACTTGTCAAACTTTATAATAAATATTTATAATGACAAAAATTGTGATTTATCAAAAATTTATTATTGTTGCTCTAAAACAAGCATAACGTTTAAACAGCTAGTTAAAAAAATTTCTAATAATAAATTAACAATCCCAATACCAGTATATTTTATCATTATTTTTTTAAAAATTATTGAAATAATAAAAATTAAATTGCCTCTAAATTTAGATAATCTTTACGGATTGATAGTATATAATGATGAGATAGAATTTGAAAATTCTGATAAATATAAAATTCTTTTTAGAACTTTATAGTTTGTTGATTCAAGTTTAAACATCACTTTTTTTATGGTAAAAAATAAAAATGAAACTATCAGGCTATTATCAAATTAATCAAAATAAACAAAAAGTTTGGGAAGCATTAAATGATCCTGAAATTTTACAAAAATCAATTCCCGGATGCGAAGAATTTAAAAGAAATTCCGATACAAATTTTACTGCCACAGCAACAAATAAAATTGGACCATTCAATGCTACTTTTACTGGTGATATTGAATTAAAAGAAATAAAAGCACCTGATAGTTATGTAATTGAAGGTTCGGGAAATTCACCAGTAGGTTTTGCTTCTGGAAATGCAAAAGTAAAACTAGAAGAGTCTGATGGGGGAACAAAACTTGTTTATGAAGTTGAAGCAAATGTTGGAGGAAAAATTGCTCAAGTTGGATCGCGATTAATTGATATGACAGCTAAAAAAATGGCTGACATTTTTTTTGGAAAATTCTCAGAACTGATTTCAACACAAGAAAAACCGCAAGAAGTGGATTTTAAAGCAATTAATGACAATCAAAAATCAAATACTCCAAATCAACCAAACAATTTTTTAAGTAAAAAAATCATAATTTATATATCTGCAGTAATTTTATTAGGAATAACAGCATATTTAATTATTTAAGTCGCGTCAAAGTAGAATCAAAATTTCATAATTAATTGAACATTTTTTTTTATTATGATTAAATGATTGTAACAAATTAGTAACTTTTTCAAGGAGGTGGGACATGAAAAAAGTTAGTGTTGAAATTAATGGTAAGAAAGTTACCAAAGAGATACAAGATCACACAATATTATCAGTTTTTATTAGAGAAAATTTAAATTTAACAGGTACGCATGTTGGATGTGATACTAGCCAATGTGGAGCTTGTGTTGTTCATGTTGATGGAAAATCAATAAAAAGTTGCACGGCACTTGCCGCTGATGTTAATGGATCGAAAATTACAACGATAGAAGGCATTACTAAAAATGGGAATATGCACCCGATGCAAGAAGCATTTAAAAAACTTCATGGATTGCAGTGTGGTTTTTGTACTCCAGGAATGGTTATGAGTGCAATTGATCTATTACAAAATAATAAAAAACCGTCTGACACCGAAATAAGAGAGTGGCTAGAAGGTAATATATGTAGATGTACCGGTTATCAAAATATAATAGCTGCTGTAAAAGAAGCAGCTTCTAAAATGTAGGAGGGAAATAAGATATGGCAAGTTTAGTTGGATCTAGGGTCGAAAGAAAAGAAGATAAAAAACTTTTAACTGGAAGAGGAAAATATACAGCGGATGTGAACTTTGTTAACCAAACATTTGCATATTTTGTAAGATCACCTCATGCAAGAGCACAAATTAAAAAAGTTGATATAACTAAAGCAATGAAAGCACCCGGTGTGGTGTCTATACTTACAGGAGCAGATATTGCAAACGACAAAATAGGAGGATTGATAGCTGGATGGAGAATTAAAAGTGAAGATGGATCTGATATGAAAGTTCCAGCTCACCCACCACTTGCAAATGAAATAGTTAACTATGTAGGAGATCATGTTGCTGTTGTAATAGCTGATTCACTCGACGAAGCAAGAAATGCAGCAGAGTTTGTTAAAGTTGACTATAAAATCCTAAAAGCTGTAGTAGACACAAAAGGTGCAATGGATTCAGATCAAATTTATAAAGATATTCCAAAAAATTTATGTTTCGATTGGTTGTTAGGTGATAGAGCAAAAGTAAAAGAAGCTTTTGAAAAAGCAGACAAAATAATTAAAATTGATTTAATTAATAACAGAGTTATTCCTAATGCTATGGAGCCTAGAGCAGCTAATGCTGATTATAATCCATCAACCGAAGAAATAACTTTATACACAACAAGTCAAAACCCACACTTAGCTAGAATAATTATATCTGCATTTAATGGTGTCGCTCCAGAAAACAAATTAAGAGTTATAGCTCCAGATGTTGGAGGAGGATTTGGGTCAAAGATTTATCCTTACGCTGAAGAAGTTGTATGTAGTTGGGCAGCAAAAAAAATTGAAAGACCTGTCAAATGGGTTGCTGATAGAACAGAGTCTTTTTTATCAGATTGTCATGGAAGAGATCACGTTACACATGCTGAACTTGCAGTTAAAAATGATGGAACGTTTTTAGGTTTTAAAAATGAAACAATAGCAAATATTGGAGCTTATGCTTCAGTGTTTGGAACAGTAACTCCAACTTATTTATTTGGACCTTGTGCTACCGGAGTTTATAAAATGCCTGCGGCTTATACCAATGTAAAAGCAGTATTCACTAATACTGCACCAGTAGACGCTTATAGAGGAGCTGGAAGACCAGAAGCAACCTATACAATAGAAACACTGGTAGAAAAAGCAGCAAGAGAACTTGGTATGGATCCAGCTGAAATTCGTATGAAAAATTTTCCAACTCAATTTCCATTCCAACAAACATTAGTTCATTCTGTAGACTCAGGAGATTATGTTGCTAGTTTGAACAAAGCAATGGAAGTAGCTGACTACAAAGGTTTTGAAAAAAGGAAAAGAGAGTCTGCTAACAAAGGTAAATTAAGAGGAATTGGATTATGCTCATACTTTGAGGCTTGTGGTATAGCACCATCGCCTGTTGTTATGATGCTAGGATGTGGAATAGGATTGTGGGAATCTGCAGAAGTTAGATTTAATCCGACAGGAAATGTTACTGTATTTACTGGTTCACATAGTCATGGACAAGGCCATGATACTACTTTTGCTCAAATAGCTGCAGATCAACTAGGTGTACCAATAGAAAACATTGAAATCTCTCATGGAGATACGGACAAAGGACCTTTTGGATACGGAACTTATGGTTCAAGATCTTTAACAGTAGGTGGAACAGCAATAGTTAAAGCCTGTGATAAAATAATAGCAAAAGGAAAAAGAGTTGCAGCAAAAATGTTAGAAGCAAGTGTAGATGACGTAGAGTTTAGCAATGGAGAATTTGTTGTAGCAAAATCGAATAAAAAGAAAACAATTGGTGAAATAGCATTTGCTTGCTACTTACCAGGTACTTATGGTGAGGTTAAATCACCTTTACCTGAAGGAGAGGAGCCAGGACTTAAAGAAACATCCTTTTTTGATCCTGCTAACTTTTCTTTTCCAGCAGGTTCACATATTTGTGAAGTGGAAGTAGATCCTGATATAGGAGAAACAAAAGTAGTTAAATATACTGCAATAGATGATTTTGGAACTATTATTAATCCTTTGGTAGTCGAAGGACAGGTTCATGGAGGAATAGTTCAAGGAATAGGACAAGCACTCTATGAAAATTGTCATTACGACGAGACAGGCCAATTAGTTACAGCATCTTATATGGATTATACTATGCCTAGAGCTGATAATTTTCCAGAATTTGATTTAGGATTTACATGTACGCCTGCCACTTCAAATCCGCTTGGAACTAAAGGATGTGGGGAAGCTGGAGCAATTGCATCACCGCCAGCAGTGATGAACGCAGTGATGAACGCTATAGGAACAGAAATTTCAATGCCAGCAACTGCAGAAAAAGTTTGGAAAGCTTGTAATCAAAATAAGAAAAAAAATTCGGAAGCAGCATAAGGAGCAAAATATGAAAACATTTAATTATCATTCAGCTAAAGACGTAAAAGAAGCTTCAAAAATATCATCTTCTAGCTCAGCTTTTTTAGCAGGAGGAATGACAACTATTCCGTCTATTAAATTAGGATTAGCAAGTTATAGAGATATTATAGATATAAAAGGAATAAAAAGTTTGTCAGGAATTAAAGTTAGCGGCAAGTCTGTAAAAATTGGATCAACGACAAAACATGTTGAAGTAGCAAATTCAAAAGAAGTAAAAAAAGCAATACCATCTTTAGCTGCTTTAGCCGAAGGAATTGGAGACCCGCAAGTAAGAAACAGAGGTACAATTGGAGGATCAGTTGCTAACAATGATCCATCTGCTGATTATCCATCAGCTTGTATAGCTTTAAATGCTGTTATCCACACAAATAGTAGAAAAATAGAAGCTGAAAAATTTTTTAAAGGTATGTTTGAAACTGCATTAAAGAGTGGAGAAATTATTGAAGCGATAGAATTTTCAATTCCAGAAAAATCGAATTATCAAAAATATCCGAACCCAGCATCAAGGTATGCTGTTGTTGGAGTTTACGTGGCTAAACATAAAAGTGAAGTTAATGTTGCAGTTACGGGAGCAAAATCATGTGTTTATAATGATAAAGATTTGGCAAAAGCATTATCAAATAATTTTTCATCTTCAGCAGTAGATGCAGTTAGAATTTCCTCATCAGGAATGAACTCAGATATACATGCATCAGCAGAATACAGAGCAAACATGGTAAAAGTTTTTGCAAAAAAAGCTGTTGAAGCTTGCTAATTTAATCTAACGGTATTAACCTAATATCAAATGAAAAACTCATTTGATGAAAAGATTCTTGAAGAGGCAAATGATTGGGTTAAAGCTAATCAGAAAGTTGTTTTGGCTACTGTCATACAAACTTGGGGCTCTTCACCAAGGCAAGTTGGAAGCAGAATGATAGTAAATGAAACTGGAGATTTTTCAGGTTCAGTTTCAGGCGGATGTGTTGAATCTGCCGTTGTTAGAGAATGCATAGGTTTAATTAAAGATAATAAACCATGTAAAAAAATTGAATTTAAAGTTTCAAATGAAAGTGCCTGGGAAGTAGGACTTGCTTGTGGTGGTGAGATAGCAGTCTATCTTGAGCAAATAAATTAATGAAACTAAAAATTCTTCAAGAAATAATTAAAAAAAAAGATTCTAAAACTGAATTTTCAATTGTAACTAATCTAAAGGATGGTGATAGCGAGATATTTGAAAAAGGAAAAAAACTAAGTAAAAATTTTGAAAGTTATCAAGATCAGATAGAAATTTTTTTTAAAACAAAAAAAAATGGAGTTATAGAAAATACAGAGATTTTTGTTGAAACATACATAAGACCAATAAAAGTAATTATTGTAGGCGCAGTACATATTGCTCAATACATTGTAGATTTTGCAAAAAGTTTAAATTTTGAAATATCAATAATTGACCCAAGAGGTTATTTTGCATCAGAACAAAGATTTCCCGATTTAAAAATAATAAATAAATGGCCAGATGAAGCATTTAAAGAAATAGAAACAAATGAAAATACAGCTTTAATTGCTTTAACACATGATCCAAAAATTGATGATCCGGCCTTACAACATGCTTTAAATAAAAAATTTTATTATATAGGTGCTCTTGGAAGTAAGAAAACTCATGAGAATAGATGTCAAAGATTAAAAACAACTGGCTTTAGTGATGAACAAATTAATTCAATTCATGGACCAATAGGAATTAAATTAGGTGGTAGGTCAGCACCTGAGATAGCTTTATCAATTATTGCTCAATTGGTTTCTGAAACTTATAAAAAATAATGATTAAAGCAATTTTTCTTGCTGCAGGCCAATCAAAGAGAATTAAATACGAAAATAAACTAGTTAAGAGATATAAAAACACACCTTTAATTAATCATTCATTAAAAGTATTACACAAAACTAAAGTAAATAAAGTTATCATAGTTCTTGGTCATCAACGCAAAGAAGTCAAAAAAATAATTTTGAAGAATAAAAAAAATATTTTTATCTATAATAAAGATTATAAAAAAGGCATTGCATCTTCAATAAAAGTTGGATTAAAAAAAGTAGCAAGAAATGATAAAGGATTTATTGTTGTTCAGTCAGATATGCCATTTATCAAAAAATCAGATATCAATAAAATTTACAATTCAATTAAATTAAAAAAGTTTTTAGTTCATGTTTTAAAGTTTAAAAATAAGATAGGCAATCCAATAGGTTTTGACATCTCATTAACTAAAAGATTTAAAAAAATAAAAGGTGAATACGGTGCAAAATTTATGGTGAAAAGATTAAAAAATAAGACAAACTTTATCAAAGTGAATTCAAGTAAAGTTTTTAAAGATTTTGATTTAAAAAAAGATTTTAATTAGCTTGAATAGGATTTCCTTTTAACCATTCACTTTCATTATTTTCATAGTGTTCTTTTTTCCAAATTGGAGATCTTTTTTTAATTTCTTCAATGATGTATCTTGATAAATCGTATGCCTCAGATCTATGGGGACAAGCTACTGCAATAATAATGCTAATTTCACCAAGTCCAACATAACCTTTAACATGTTCAATAAATACAGATTTATCTTTAATATTCAGTTTTTTATCGGCTTCATTATAAATTTCTTTAAAACTTTTAATTACTAATTCGTCGTGACTGTCATAAGTAATTCCAGTAACTTTTTTATTTTCACTATTTTCTCTTACAGTTCCGTAAAATACTATTGAAGCACCAAATTTTGATGAAGCAATAAACTCTTCAGCATTTTCTGGTTTAATTTTTTCTTTTGAAAGATCAATTATTTTTGCATGAAGCATTAACCACCTCCTATGGGAGGAATAATTCCAATTTTTTGATCTTTAGTAATTTGATAACTGTCAGAAATAATATTGTTATCTTCAGAACAAAATGCAGATGTTTCAATTATTTTTTTATAATTTTTGTTTCCTTTAAATTTTTCATCTACATAGTGAATTATTTTTTTTCTTAGGTCTTTAATAGAAATGTTTTCTTTAATATTAAGTTCTAAAAATTCTTTATTACTTAAATCTCTACTTGCACCAAATAGTTCAAGTTTTATTTTCATTTAAAAAATATTTTCTAGAAATTTAGGTAAGCCATCTGGATTAGTCCACAAACCACTTTTTCCACCTTCCTTTATTAACAATTTTACATTATCAATTTTTAGATGTGGATTAACAATTTTACTTAAATCATAAATAGTTATTAGCGCTGCATTAACACCCATGATTGCTTCCATTTCAACACCTGTTTTTGCAACAGCAGATACCACACAAAAAACTTCCAGAGAGTTATCTATTTCATTCATAACAATTTTTGTTGCTGTATGGTCAATAGGTAGAGGGTGGCACAAAGGTATTAATTCACTAGTTTTTTTAACACCCAAAACAGCCGACACTTCTGCTAGACTTATAGGGTCTCCCTTAGGCATTTTTTTATTTTTTATTAAATCAAAAACTTCTTTACCAATATAAATTTTTCCTGAGGCAAGCGCTCTTCTGAATGTTTCTTTTTTTGAAGAAACATCAACCATATTAAATGAATTTTTTTTAAAAATTTCTTTTGCCCAATCTTTTAACTCATCTTGGTTTACTAATTTTAATTTAGTCAATTATCCTCCAGTTTTAGATAAATTTTTAGTTGAACCCGTTTCTCCAAGTTCTAAATAATGAGACTCTTTTTTAAATTGCATTTGCTTTAGTATTAGATCTTTTAACTCACTAAGTTGATCATCTTTTTGTAACAAATGTCTTACACTAATTCCAGTATTCCCGAATAAACAGAGTCTTAAATCTCCCCTAGATGTAATTCTTAAACGATTACAAGTTCTACAAAAATCTTTTGAATAAGGAGCAATAATTCCAAACTTGCCCTTAAATTCAGGATTTATATAATTTAAAGAAGGACCCGCATCCTTTCCTAGTGTTTGAAATATCCATTTATTTTCATTTAAATAATTCTTAAATATCTTAGATGAAACATGATATTTTTTAAAATAGTCTAAATTATCACCCGTTTGCATTAACTCTATATATCTAAAATCAACTTTATTAGTTCGAATAAAATCTGACCATTTAGCAAAATCTTTTTCTGATGAATTAATTTTATTTAATAGAACAGCATTAATTTTAATGTTCTCAAATCCTAAATCTTGTAAATTTTTTATTCCTTGTAAAATTTCTGGCAATCTATCATGACCGGTAATATTTTTAAAAGTTTCACGGTCGAGACTATCTATGCTTATATTAATTCCATTTAAACCACCATCAACTAATAACTTTGCTTTTTTATCCAGATGATAGCCATTTGTAGTAATTACAACTTTTTCAATTCCAGATTCAAATTTTAAGACTTTAATGATTTCAAAAAAATCCTTTCTTACTGTTGGTTCTCCCCCAGTAATTCTAATTTTGCTAACTCCTAATTCAGAAAAACATTTTGCAAGACGTTTTATTTCATCGAGGTGAAGAAATTTTCTATTATCACTTTTATCTACCTGATAACCGTTTGGTAAACAATAACCACATTTAAAATTACAAACATCTGTAATTGACATTCTTATGTAAGGAAATGTTCTACCAAAACTATCTCTAAGAATTTTCATTTAATTTTTTATAAAATAAGTTAACATATATAATCAAATATATCATGAGCAAAATCCTTACCAATGATGAGATAAATCAGTTCAAAAAAGATGGAGCTGTATTTTTAAAAGGAAAATTTGATATTAGTTGGATAAAAAAACTTCAAACTGGAATAGAAAAAGATATAAAAAACCCAAGTCCTAGATTTAAATCTCATACTATAGAAAAAGGTGTTCCTGCTTATTTAGAAGACTATTGGACTTGGCACTTGGTACCAGAATTTGAAGATTTTGTATTCAACTCTCCTTACGCACAAATAGCATCTGAATTGATGTCTGCAAAAAAAATTAATCTTGTTATGGATAATTGGTTTTTAAGAGAAAGTGGATCTAAATCTAAAACACCTTTTCACCATGATGTAAGTTATTTTGATATGGAGGGTACAATGTGTGTACTTTGGTTACCACTTCAACCAAGCAAAAAAGATGAAGGTGTTGCTTGGGTAAAAGGATCGCATTTATGGAATAAACTTTTTTTAAGAGTATTGTTTAAAGATGGACATAAAATTGAAGGGAAAGAATGTATTATCGATGGAAAAAAATATGAACTTCCACCAGATATTCTAGGAAATAAAGATAAATATGAATTTTTAAATTGGGATTGTGAATTAGGAGATTGTGTAATTTTTGATATGAGAACACTCCATGGAGCTCTTAGTACAAATATTCCAGACAAAAAATTAAGTCGTTATACTTTAAGAGTAGCAAAAGAAGATGCAAAAATAAGTTATATTGGAGATTGGACCAGTTATAATTACAGAAAAGCTATGCAAGATGCTGGGTACAAAAACGGGGATTCTTTAGGTGGAAAAATGTTTCCAACTTTGTTTGAAGCCATCTAACTTCCAGTTAAAAAAAACTGGAAGTTAAAAATTTATTTTTATTTACCTGGTTCTTTATATCCAGAAGCCATTTTCTGAGCAGTCTCAGCAATTTTATTAAGATCTACATCTTCTAAAATTGTAAAATCTGAAACAGCTCCACTTCCTACTGCTGTCATTGCAGCAGCAGCACATTGTTCAAAAGTACCTTCTATCTCTGCC
Source organism: uncultured Pelagibacteraceae bacterium (assembly GCA_902550285.1). Taxonomy (GTDB): domain Bacteria; phylum Pseudomonadota; class Alphaproteobacteria; order Pelagibacterales; family Pelagibacteraceae; genus Pelagibacter. The sequence goes on from CACCYQ010000001.1 coordinate 58,749, forward strand.
ATAAAATCATACTTACCTCTTAGTCCGGCATAACGAGTCACTTTTGCTCCAACTGAAGCAGCTAGCGCAGATGTAGCAGCTTTTCTATCTGTACTTGGGTTACTAACAAATCCAGCTAGACCTTTTGCTGTATAACATCCTAAAGTTATAAATTTAGCCATATCAACCTCCTTTCAAAATATTAAATTATCATTATTACAGAAATATTATAACTAGTAATGATTAAATTGCATAGTAGACACAACCTAAAGTAATGTTAAATTAGATAACTATGTACGAAAAATTTGGACAATTTATTGATGGTAAATGGCTAGAGTCATCTGACAAAGGAACTTACGAAGTAATTAATCCTGCTACAGAAGAAGTTATAGGAAATGCATCAAAAGCAACACCGAAAGATGTAGAGAGAGCATTAAAATCTGCAGAAAAAGGTTTATTAGTTTGGAAAAAAACAGCGCCATGGCAAAGATCATATATTTTAAGAAAGATCGCTGACAAAATGAGAGAGAAACAAGATGTGTTGGCAAAATGGATGACATTAGAAGTTGGTAAACCTTTTGCAGAAGCCAAAGGTGAAGTTGGTGGAGCAGCAGATATATTTGAATGGAATGCAGAGGAAACAAAAAGAATTTATGGTCAGACTGTCGAAAGTAGATTTCCAGATACAAGGGTTCATGTTTATTATCAACCAGTTGGCGTTGTCGCTGCATTATCTCCATGGAACTTTCCATTAGTTTTATCTTCTAGAAAAATCTCAACTGCACTTGCTGCAGGATGTTCAGTTATAATTAAACCAGACGTAATAACTCCTGGAACTGTTATGGAATTAGTTGACATATGTAGAGAATGTGGCGTACCACCAGGCGTGGTTAATTTATTATCAGGCGACCCACCAAGCATTGCTTCACAACTAATTGCCTCAGATATAGTAAAAAAAATTTCTATTACTGGTTCATCAAGAGTTGGAAAATTAATTCTAAAGCAGGCTGCAGATAAAGTTCAAAGAGTAACCATGGAATTAAGTGGTCATTCACCATTTATAGTATTTGATGATGCTGACATTAAAAAGGCAGCTGATATGGCGATAGCTTCTAAGTTTAGAAACAATGGACAAGTTTGTATTTCTCCTAATAGGTTTTATATCCAAGAAAATAAAAAAGATGAATTTGTAAATTTGTTTGTTGAAAAAGCAAAAAAATTGAAAATTGGAAATGGAATGGATCCAGATGTTCAATTGGGACCAATAACTACAAAAAAAAGATTAAATGAAATAGAACAATTGGTTGAAACTACAAAAAAAGAAGGTGCAAAAGTATTATTAGGTGGAAAAAGACCTTCTGGGTTTAACAAAGGCTATTATTATGAACCCACAATATTTGATGATGTAAAAGATGATTTTACTATAATGAAAATTGAACCATTTGGTCCATTAGTTCCAATGTTATCTTTTAAAACATTTGATGAAGTAGTTGAAAGAGCCAACAAACATGAATTGGGACTTGCAAGTTATATATGTACGAATTCAATGGAAAAAGCTCATAGAGCATCTGAATTAATGGAAACAGGTACTGTTGCAGTAAATACTCCTGTTGTAGCTATAGCCGAAGCTCCTTTTGGAGGAATTAAACAAGCAGGATATGGAAGAGAAGGTGGTTCTATGGCTATTAAAGATTACTTAAATGTAAAATATACTCATCTTGGTTTAAAAGGTTAATTGAATTGAGAAAAAACAAACTTAAAAAAATTTTTAAAGAAGGAAAAGCAGCTATCAACGGATGGATAGAAATTCCAAGTTCATACTCTGCAGAAACTATGGCCCATCAAGGTTGGGACTCCTTAACAATAGACATGCAACATGGAGCAATTAGTCAGTCCGATGTTTTACAAATCTTTCAAGCCATCTCAACAACAGATGTTGTCCCAATGGCTAGATTAAATTGGAATGAACCAGGACAAATAATGAAGGTGCTTGATTATGGAGCTTACGGAATAATTTGTCCAATGGTAAGTAATAGAGAACAAGCAGAAAAATTTGTTCAAGCATGTTTATATCCACCAAAAGGATATAGAAGTTTTGGTCCAACAAGAGGTTTTATGTATGGAGGAAGTGATTATGTAGATCATGCGAATGATGAAATTTTAAAAATAGCAATGATTGAAACAAAGCAAGCTTTACAAGAATTAGATAAAATAATGAGCACCAAAGGAATTGATGGAGTTTATATTGGACCAGCAGATTTAAGTCTAGCAATAGGTGAAAAGCCAGGATTTGATAAACCAGAAGGACACCCAACATATGAACAAATACTAAATATATTGAGTCACGCAAAAAAACATAATTTAATTGCTGGAATACATAATGCCACTCCAGAATATGCAAAAAAAATGATTGATTTAGGATTTCAAATTGTAACAGTTGGAAGTGATAAAATATTTATGAATGACTGTGGAAAATCAATCGTATCAAAACTAAAAAATTACAGTAAATGAAATTATTAAGAGTTGGAGATAAGGGAAAAGAAATACCAGCGATAGTAGATAATGAAAATAATTATAGAGATTTATCTTCTTTAGTTGATGATTTAAAACCTAGCACGTTAAATTTTGAAATTCTTAAAAAAATTAAAGACTCAGATATATCAAAACTTCCAATTGTTTCTAAAGATCAAAGACTAGGATCATGTGTAAATAAACCAGGAAAATTTATAGCCATAGGTTTAAATTATTCAGATCATGCAAAAGAAACAGGAGCCAAAACACCAACTGAACCAATAGTTTTTATGAAGGCATCAAGTTCTATTTGTGGACCAAACGATGAAATAGAAATTCCAAAAGGATCTAATAAATTAGATTGGGAAGTAGAGTTAGCTTTTGTTGTTGGCAAAGACACAAAAAATATTTCAGAAAAAGATGCACCAGATCATATTCTGGGTTACTGCATTGTAAATGACGTAAGTGAAAGAGAATGGCAAATAGAAAAATTAGGACAATGGGTTAAAGGAAAATCAGGTGATACATTTGGACCAACAGGACCTTATTTAGTAACCAAAGAAGCAATTGATGATATTAATAATTTAAATTTAACTACTGAAGTAAATGGAAAAAAAATGCAGTCAGGAAATACAAAAAATATGATATTTAATACAAATTTTATACTTTCTTATCTAAGTAAGTTTATGTCATTACAGCCCGGAGACTTGATAACCACAGGAACACCAGCAGGAGTAGGAATGGGAATGAACCCACAAGTATTTTTAAAGCCAGGCGACAATATTAAAATAGCAATTGATAATTTAGGAACTCAAACTTCGAAAATTGTTTCAAAGTAATATATGACAGAATTAATTATTGCATTTGGAGCAGGACTAATAAGTTTTTTATCTCCGTGTGTTTTACCATTAATCCCTGGTTATATTGCATTTATATCAGGAAGTACTTTTAATGAACTTTTAGAAAAAAAAATTAGTTTAACACCGATTATTTACTTCACGTTAGGATTTTCAATAATATTTATAATTTTTGGAATGGCGGCAACATTTATAGGACAATTGTTGTTAAAAAATTCTAATGAGCTTAGAATCATTGCTGGACTTATAATAATTATTTTTTCTTTACAAGTAATCGGAATTTTAAAATTAAATTTTTTAAACTTTGAAAAAAAATTTCATTCAAATAATAACAAAGGTTTATTTGCTCCTTTAATATTGGGAATGGCATTTGCTTTTGGGTGGACGCCATGCATAGGACCTATACTAGGTTCAATTTTGATTTTAGCTTCTACAGAAGAAAGTATTAATAAAGGAATATTACTTTTATCATTCTACTCTTTGGGTCTTGCTATACCTTTTATTTTATCTGGTTATCTATTTCAGAAATTCATAACTGTTTCTAAAAATTTAAAAAAAAGAATGAATTTAATCACAAAGTTAGGTGGGAGTTTACTATTAATTACAGGTATTTTAATAATCACAAATCAACTTCAAGCTTTAGGTTTTTATCTATTAGAATATTTGCCTTTCTTAGCTAAATTTGGATAATTTTTTTTTCAATCTTATTTTTAATATTGTATAAAGGTTACAATAGCTATTTATGAATATAGTTAACGAAATAATTGAAAATTTTAAAACCAATAAAGAACTTTACATTGGTGAGAAAGTTACAATTTCTGAACATATGATACAGACAGCAATGCTTGCGGAAAAAAATAATTCTTCTAAATCACTAGTTTGCGCATGTTTACTACATGACTATGGACATTTTATTGTTAAAGATCCAGATTTATTAGTTTCAAAATCATTAGACGGAAAACATGAGGATTTAGGATATGAATTTTTAAAAAAATACTTTGTATCAGATGTTATTGAGCCAATTAAATTACATGTAGATGCCAAGAGATATTTGTGCCGAAATAAATCTTACTATGAACATCTTTCTCAAGCCTCTAAAGTTAGCTTAGATCTTCAAGGAGGCTTCATGACTGATGATGAAGCTAAAAAATTTTCATTGTTAAAATATTTTGAAGAGGCAGTAAAAGTTCGCAAGTATGATGATGATGGAAAAATTCCAGATATTAAAATTAAAAAAATTGATGATTATCAAGAATTAATATCTTCTCAGTTAATTAAGTAATTATTTTTTTTGTGGTTTGTTAAATATTATTAGTATTACTCCAACAATAATTATAGCACCACCAATAAATAATTCTTTAGTTGGTTCTTCACCTAAAAGAAAAATTGCAGCTAATAATCCAGTAGGAGGGATACCCATGGTAACTATGGGTAATACTTTATATAAAGGGTTATTTTTTAAAACATAATAGAAGCAACCATATGTAATGGGCTGCATAATAAATCCTAAATAAATTGCAATCATCCAAGCTTCAAAACTCGCGGTTCTAAAGTAATTAATTGGATTTCCATCAAAAGTAGCTGAAAGAGCAATCAATAGTGGACCTGAAAACAAACCTAACCAAGCAACGAGTGCTAATGGATTTATTTCTTTACTTAAAGGTTTTACTAAAACTTGTCCTAAAGCCCAGACACCCGATCCTATAATTACTAAACTTACGCCAATGAATTTACCGTCTAAATTTGGAGAACCAGTTAAAATATAAACTCCAACAAATGCTATAGCTATTCCTATTAAAGCCCTTAGTGTTGGTTTTTCTTTAAGCATAAAATATGCAAACACAACTCCAAAAGGAACTTCAGTTTGAACAAGTAACACAGCTGCTGAAGCATCTATAAAACTTAACCCGGTATACGTAATACTGTACTGCGTTGTATTAGCTATAAGAGAAGCAAAAAATATTTTTTTTAGATAACCTTTTGGTATTGGAAACCACCAAACCAAAAGTAATGCTACAAAAGTAAACCTTAAGCCCATCAATAAAAAAGGAGGCAAATACTCCATAGCTGGTTTTGCAATAACAAAACCAAATCCTAAAAAGATTGGGACAATCGCGGCTATTAATGAATCGCGAAGGGTCAAAGATTAAATTTTCTTTTTAAATGTCTCAATTTACCTTCGGTACTATCAAAATCTATATAACAACCTTGAAGAAATCTTTTACCTTCTTCTGGATCAAATTTGGTTCTACCATGTAAAACTCTATAATTATCCATCATCATGAGATCCTTAGGTTCTAATTTAAATTCTATTCTATTTTTTTCTGAATTATATAAGTCAGATAATTTTTTTCGTGCCTTATAATAAAAATCTAGCTTATTTTTTTCTAGAATTGGAACATAATCTAATCTTGGACTAAATCGTACTTGTTTGAAATTTTTTTCTTCATCTAAATGAATTAATTCTGACCAATCTTCCAAAACTACATTTTTATCAGTAAATCTGAATCTAACTTTTACTTCAGAAAGAACTTTATAAGTTTCAGGATCATCTTTTTTAAGATTTTCCGTAACAGTGTAACCATCAACAAGAGTTGAAAAACCTCCACTAACTTCATTTTCAATACAATGAAGTAGTTGAATGCAAGGAACTGGATTTCTGTACGGATTATCCGTGTGTGGAGTTAAGTGTAAAGTTGTATAAGCCAAATCATTTGGATTTAATTTAGATCTAACATTAAAATGTTCACCGAAATTGGTTCTTCTTACACTACCGATAGAATTAGCAAATTTAACAATAAAATTATCTTCAGTTGGCACATTTTTTATTATTACAAATCCATATTGATAAAAAGAAACTAATAAATCATGCATTTCTTTAGAATCAAAAAAATTATCTTTGTATTCAAAGTTTTTTACATTTTTTAAAGTTGAGTCCCATTTAATTTTATTGATTGATTTTATGACAGTATCTTTATTTGAAAATTCTGAAGCAAGTTTGTTTAAATCTATTTTTGAACTAGCACCATCGTTAAAATTAATTTCAATAAATCCATCACTAATTTTTGCTTTTTCAACAGCAACTTCACAGTTCATTGATGAAGGATCAAATAGTCTTTGTTGAGTTCCTTTGTCTAAAAATTCTTCTCCATCTAATCTTTCTCTTAACCAAAAAGGATGGATTTCTTCTTTAGAATCACCCCTGTTTATAAAAATTTTATTTTCTATTAATTCAATTTTCATGGTTTTCTGAGGATTATTAAAATTTATGCTTTAATCAAGACAAATTAAATAGTAATTAAATAAAAAAAAAAAAACGAGATTTATGGGAGCTATAAATTACAGCATTTATTACAGTTTTTTGAACAGGCTAGCAAGGGACCTCAGCAGTTTTTATTTTAAGAAAGTCAACAAAACATTTTCGGTAACGAACAAACATAAAGGCAGGGGTTATGACCCAGTTACTACTTCTGACAGAGCTTTTGAAAAATTCATTCGTTCAAAAATATCTAAAAAATTTCCTGGTCACCAAATAATTGGAGAGGAGTTTGGACGTACAAAAAGTAAAAGTGATTATTCTTGGATAATAGATCCAATTGATGGAACCAGATCTTATGTCATTGGAAACCCAACTTGGAGTAATTTAATTTCTCTTAATTACAAAGGTTATCCCGTAATGGGACTGGCAAACTTTCCAATGCTTAATAAATATTATTTAAATTATAATGATAAAATTTCTTATGTAGTTGAAAATGGAAAGAAAAGAAGAATAAAAGTTAATAAAAAAATTAAATTTAGTCAGGTAAAAGTTTCTGGAGCGTTTCACGGGTGGTTACCATTTAAAAAGCAAATGAAAATTCCAAAAATACTAAAACTAATGAGATTTAAATGTCCAGACTCTTTAAGTTATGCATTACTTTCAGAAGGTAGAATTGACGTTGTTATTCAATGTGCAAATAAAATTTGGGATATACACCCTATAATTCCTATAGTTAAAGCAGCAGGTGGAATACTTAGTACTTGGGATAACAGAGATCCTGTTTACGCAGGAAATGTCTTGGTATCAGCAAATAAATCTATCCACAAAAAAATATTAAAACTTTTAAAACCAGCAATTAAATAATCTAAAAAAAATATGAATCAGAAAAAGTTTTACAGAGATTTAAAATTTGGGGTTCTAAAACCAAAAATATTTATAATTTTATTTTGCTTATTTTTTTCATCACTAGCTTTTGCAGCAGCCTTATCTGTAACATGGTTAGAAAGACATATGGGTCCAAACCCAGGAGGTGCATGTTCAACTCATGATGGACTAGCTATAAACAAAGATGGCGCAGAGGATCCGCAAGATATTGCTTTCAGTAATGATGGTTTGCAATATTTTACTGGTAATGAATTGATGCAAAGTCCTAATGGATACGATATTACAATGTATAGATTAGAGACTCCTTATGATCTTAATACAATGCGAAATGACTGCTCACAGGATAGATTTGATTTATTGTCAATTGCTGGTGATGGTGGGGCTCCGGGCGTTGTAGGTGGAGGCAATAATTCCGTTTGGACCAAAATCTATGATATGGAGTTTAGTACAAGTGGAGATAAAATATTTTTAGTTAATGGTCCATCATATTTAATGCAGTTTTCCCTAACTACGCCTTTTGATTTAAAAACAGCAACATTTGATCTTTATCAAGATTTAGACCCAAATTATGGAAGTGTTGCTTTTAATCGTGATGGAACAAAAATGTTTTGGCTAGAGCAGGCTGCAGATGCAACAAAAGTAAGAACCTATGATTTAGGTTCACCATTTGATATTACATCATATACTTTAGTTCACACACTTGATCTTTCAAGCACAGAATTAAATAGTGCTGATGGCAGTCAATATGCTGAAGATATGAATTTTAATGATACCGGTAGTGCCTTTTACATATTAATTAATGATGATGAAGATGAAAGTCTTACAGCTATATATCAATTTAGTTTAGAAAAAAACTACGATATGTCTACTGCAAGTTTAATAGGTAGTAAAATAATTCTTTTTGATGGAGATGCTGGTATTGCAAAAGGTTTTGCATTTGGTCTTGGAGGTATGAAACTTTTTGTAACAGATTTGCTAACAGGTGATTTGGCAACAGTTGATAGAACTAATGTATATCAATTAGAATGTCCTTATGGAATAGCTCAATGTACATCAGATCCAACTTCTTCTGTTGGTTCTCAAGTTGAATTATCAAAACAAAACATAAGTTTAAATGTTTCAACTATTTTTAAAAGATTTGAGTGGATAAAAAGAAATAGAAATAGCAATAACCTTAATAATCTTAATGTTTCCATCAAATTCGACAACCCAATGTTAAATTACTGGGTTAAAAAACTTCCTACTAAAATAGTTTCAATTAATGGCCCAGCGGAAAATGGTCAGTCTATAACCATTGGTAGTGAAAATAAAAATAGTAACAACTTAAATAATTTTACCACTACCATTAAATCAGATAACCCGATGTTAAGTTCTTGGATGAATAAACTTCCAGAAAATATAGCTGTACTTAAGGTATCTCTTAAAGAGAAGTTAGGTAAATATAAAAAAAGTAATTGGTCATATTGGAGCCTAGGAGATTTATCTATAAATAATTATGACAAACATGGCTTTGAAAAAGCCAAAGACATTAAATCGGAAGGTTTAACGTTTGGTGCTGATAGAAAATTCGGAGATAATAAATTTTTAGGTTTGGCTTTAAGATATGGAGGCAATAAATCAAACATCAGCGACTCACAGCAAAAAACCGATATGGAGTCTTTAACTTTAAATATTTATGGAATTATCCCAGTAAATGAGGATAAATATATTAATGCTGTGGTAGGTTTAAGTGCCTTAAGATTTGATAATAAATATTTAGATAAATTATCAGGAGAAAGAAATGGAAAGCAAGCTTTTACATCAATAAATTATAGAACCAAAAATACTTATGGCAAGTTCAATATAACTCCTACCGGAAAATTAACTTATGGAGTAACACGCTTATCTAAATTTACAGATTTTATAAGCAATACAATCGATTCTCCAGCTAGAAATATTATATATGCAGAGGATACATTTGAGAGTGGAGAATTCTCTGCTGGTTTTTTATTTGAAATGGATAAAATGGAAGACGAAGATGGAGGAACCTTTCAACCAATGGGTGGAATAGAAATTCTTTATGATTTAACTCCTGACATTAATTATAAATATAACTATGAAGGTTCAACCGCAGTTAATAAAGACACAATTTTAGGAAAATATTCAAGAAGAAGTTTAAAAACAGAAATTGGTTTTGAAAAGGTATATTCAAATGGTTTTACTGTATCTCCAATTTATGAACGAATTATTAGTTTGAATAATGACAAAGGAAAAAATCTTTATATAGAGAGATTTATAGTTAAACTTAGCAGATCAAATGAAGAGAATAATAGTGAGTTTGTATTTAATTTTAATCCAATAGAAAACAATCAAACAAACCTTAATTATAAAAAAACTATAAATGGTTATAATGTAGTCGTTAGCTCAAATTACAGCTCTAATAATCAAATTCCTGAATATGGTGCAAACATAGAAGTTTCTAATACTTTCTAGTAGATTTAGAAGAGTTTTTGTAAAAAAAAATTATCCACATACCCGATTATGGTGTAAGCGTAGAAGTTTCTAGTAGATTTTAGTATACTATTCAGAATGTGTGGGAAGGTTAGTTAAATCTGAGAGATTTTAAAAAGTTTTTTTGTATTGTATTAATAAGTCAAGTTTTATTTTTTTCTAAAACTTTAGCAGCACCTACATTGGTTGATAGTTTTAGCGTAAACTCTGAAGAAACAACACCAAATGGATTATCATTTAACAATGATGGTACCAAGATGTTTATCGTTGGTCATCAAGGTGATGATGTTAATGAATATACATTATCTACAGGTTTTGATCTCTCTACCGCCACTTTTGTAGATAGTTTTGATGTAAGCTCTGAAGATGATGACGCAAGACATGCACAATTTAACCAGAATGGAACCAAAATGTTTGTTTTAGGTAAAGAAAATGACAGAGTTTGTGAATATACATTAGACACAGGCTTTGATGTCTCTACCGCCACTTTTGTAGACTGTGCTAGTGTTTCTGAAGAGGGTCAACCAGATGAATTAGAATTTAGTCCAGATGGAACTAAGATGTTTGTTGTTGGTGAGTCAGGAGATGATATTAATGAATATACATTAAGTACAGGCTTTGATGTCTCTACCGCCACTTTTGTAGATAGTTTTAGTGTAAGATCTGAAGAGAATGTGCCAATGGGATTAGCATTTACCTATGATGGTACCAAGATGTTTGTTACAGGCTGGCAAAATGACACTATTATTGAATATAAATTAAGTACAGCCTTTGATGTCTCTACCGCCACTCTTGTAAATAGTTATGCTATACCCGATAGTGTTGAAAACAAACCACAAGGTTTAACTTTTAGTTCAGATGGATCTAAGATGTTCCTTCTGGGTAGAGAAAATAATAAAGTTTATGAATATACCTTAACTTGTTACTACGGTGTTATTAATTGTATGGATCCAACATCTGATAAAGATGATGTAGCATCTGTTGAAGTGCAAACTGAATCTGCAAAACAGCTTATACAGCACACTACCTATCCAGTATTAAATCGTATGGAATGGTTAAGAAGAAATAGCAATAGTGCTAATTTGACTAATCAAAATATTAAATTTCAGTTTTCAAATGAAATTTTAGCATCATTATCAAATTTAATAATACCAACTTCTTTGAGCAGTAATAATTCCTCAACAGCTGAACTTCAGTCTAGTGGTAATTGGTCATACTGGAGTGAGGGAACTATTAGTGTTGGGAAAGTAGGAGATTCTATTTCTTCTTCAGCAAAAAACATAAACACTACTGCAATTACAATTGGTGCAGACAAAAAAACTGATAATGGCAGAATGTTTGGTGCAGCTTTAAGATTTGGAAATGATGATATTGATTTTGGTAATGTAAAAAATTCTTTGGGTATAGACGCTGTTAGTTTAACACTATATGAAACTCGTCCACACGGAGAAGGTAAATTTATAGACAGTTTAATAGGAATAGGTACATTTAAAACAGATATTAAAAATGCAGTTGGATCAAGCTCAACAGAAGGTAAAAGAGATGGCAATCAAATATTTAGTTCATTTAAAATTCGAGAAACATTTAAACAAAATGAGTTAAATATTACACCAAAAATAAAACTTGATCTTGGATTTACATCTCTCTCGGATTATAGCGAAAGTGGATCTACAAATTTAAAATTTGATAAACAAAATATAGGTACCATAATAGCTTCTATAGGTGGTGCAGTAGATAATAGTAGTAATTTAAGAAATGGTACCTTTAAACCTTATTTTGAATATGATTATTTTCTAGATATTAGTCCTTCATCTGAACAAAAAATATCGTACATATCTGATACAAGCTCGACTTATACATTGACTAATATAAATAGTTCAACGCATAATTTTAAAAGCAAACTTGGTTTTGACTACATAACAAATACAGGCTGGGATATTACTTCTAGTTATCAACGAACCCAAAGTAAAGAAAATGGTTATAGTGATGCTTTATATTTTGGAGCTAATTACATCTCGCGAAAAAATACAGAATACGCTATGTTTTTAGATAACAACAAAGCCTTTTTAAATTATAAAAGAAACATTAATGGGTTTGATATCTCATTTGGTTCAAATTATAGCTTGATGAGCCAAATACCTAATTATGGAGCAAGAATAGAAGTTTCAAGTACGTTCTAGTATACTCTTATTTAAAAATGAGAATATTAATTCTACAGCATATCAAAATAGAAGATCCTGGTTTTATAAAAGATTTAATGATCAAGGACGGAGCAAAATTAACAAAAATAGAATTAGATGAAGGTGAAAAAATTCCAAGTGATCTTTCAAAGTTTGATGCTATGTTTTGTATGGGTGGACCCATGGATACTTGGATGGAAAAAGAACATCCTTGGTTAATTGATGAAAAAAAAGCAATAAAAGAATTTGTTGTAGGTTTAAAAAAACCTTATTTAGGTTTTTGTCTTGGCTGCCAGTTACTTGGAGAAGTAGTTGGTGGAATAGTTGTTAAGTCAAATATTCCAGAAATAGGAATGTTAAATATTAGTTTTTCTAATAACAAAAACAATGATGCTTTATTTTCAAAGTTTCCAGATGAAATTACTTCTTTGCAATGGCATTCTTATGAGGTTCAAGGTTTAGAAAATAATAAAGATGTAACTCACTTAGCTTCATCTCCTGAAACAAAATATCAAATTTTTAAATATCAAAATCATGCATATGGAATTCAGTTTCATATTGAAGTTAAAGATACAACAGTTGGAGAGTGGGGATGCGTGCCAGAATATAAATCCGCATTAGAAAAACAATTAGGAGAAGGAGCATTAGATAAATTTGAGAAAGACTCTCAAAAGCACATGCCCAGTATGAACCAATATTCTAAAATTTTGTACGAAAACTTCAAAAAACTGGTCAAATAATACTTCTTTTGTTTCTCTTATTATTAAGCTAAATTTTTAAAAAAATAATTAGGAGGGGAAATGAAACCTAAAAATTTGCTAAGAACTTTTTTGGCATTTTTATTGGTTTTTGCATCTACACAAGCATTTGCAAAAACTATCAAATGGTCTATGCAAGGTGATAGCTTAACGCTAGATCCTCACGGACAAAATGAAGGTCCAACTACTCAAGTATCAAGACAAATTTATGAAGCTTTAGTTACTAGAGGCCTTGATATGTCTATTGGACCACAACTTGCAACAAAATGGAAAGCGGTAGATCCAAACACTTGGTATTTCTTTTTAAGAGAAGATGTGAAGTTTTCTAATGGACAAAAAATGACATCAGAAGATGTTGTATTTAGTATATTAAGAGCAAAACAACCTACATCAGATTTTAAAGAATACATTAGCACCATCTCAGGTGTTAAAGCAATTGATGATTATACTGTTCAAATTAAAACAAGTAAGCCGAACCCAATTCTATTAAACCAATTGTCGAACATTTTTATCATGTCTAAACAATGGTCAACAGACAACTTTGTAATAGCTCCACAAAACTGGGACGCTGGACAAGAAACTTATGCTGCGACAAACGCAATGGGAACAGGTCCATTTAAAATTACTTTAAGAGAACCAAATACTAAAACAGTTTTCAAAAAGAATGGTAAATGGTGGGGCAATGTAGAACACAACATAACTGAAATACAATTACTTCCAATTAAGAATGCTGCAACTAGAGTTGCTGCTTTGTTATCTGGAGAAATTGATATAGTTACTGATGCTCCTGTTCAAGATTTGGCTCGTATTACTGCTTCTGCTGGACATAAAGTAGAAAGCACACCACAAATGCGTACAATTTTTCTTGGAATGGACCAAGCTGCTGACAAGTTAAGATCAGGAAATACTGGCGACAATCCATTTAAGAAAAAAGAGGTAAGACAAGCTCTTTACCAAGCAATTGATATAGAAGCTATCAAGAAAAAAGTTATGAGAGGTTTAAGTGAACCTGCAGGAATTATAACTTTCCCAGGTGTAACTGGTTACACTAAGGCACTTGATAAAAGATTACCTTACGATGTTGACGCTGCAAAAAAACTATTAGCGGATGCAGGTTATCCAAATGGTTTTGATGTTGAACTAAGATGTCCAAATGACAGATATGTAAACGACGAAGCAATTTGTACAGCTGTTGTTGGAATGTTAGGAAAAATAGGTGTTAATGTAAACTTATTTGCTCAAACTAAAAGTAAACACTTTAAAGAACTAAAAGATGACCAAGGAGACTTTTATATGCTTGGTTGGGGTGTTCCTACTTTAGACAGTCACTACGTGTTCCACTATCTATATGAATCTGGCGCAAGCTGGAACAAAGTTAACTTCAGCGATGCCGATGTTGATGCTGCAATTAGAGTGATGGAAGGTGAAGTTGACCTAGATAAAAGAAATGCTGCAATAGCTAAAGCTTGGAAAATTGTAAGAGATAACATTGCTTATCTACCTTTACACCACCAAGTAATTTCTTGGGCATCAAAAACAAATGTTAATGTACCTATAAGACCGAATAATGAACCATTATTCCGTTTTTCTAGCGTAAATTAAATTAATTTTTTACAAGCCCTTTTTTAAAAAGGGCTTGTAACTTAAGCTTTCATAAATTGATAAAGTATTTTTTAAAACGTCTGTTCCAATCAGTAATGGTAATGCTGATCGTTGCTTTTGTTTCATTTTCACTTTTTACTTTTGTTGGTGATCCAATTAATAATATGGTTGGAGAAGAAACATCTGATGAAGAAAGATCTGAGCTTAGAGAATCTTTAGGATTAAATGATCCAATATATGTTCAATTTACAAGATTTGTAATTAATGCTTCAAAAGGTGAATTTGGAATCTCTTATCAATTAAGAAGACCTGTTTCAGAATTAATTACTGAAAGATTACCAGCAACGATAGAACTTGTTTTAATTTCTGCTTTAATTGCACTTGTTTCAGGAACTTTGTTAGGAGTTTACACAGGAATAAACCGAAAAGGTTTTTTGAGTGACATTATATTAGCAATTTCATTGCTCGGAGTATCACTCCCCACATTTGTAATTGGTATATTATTCATTTATCTTTTTGCCGTAATCTTAGGAGTATTACCTTCTTTTGGAAGAGGCGAAGTTGTTGATATTGGATTTTGGTCTACGGGTTTTTTAACAATATCTGGATTAAAAGCTATTATTCTTCCTTCTGTAACTCTTAGTCTTTTTCAAATGACTTACATCATTAGACTTGTCCGAGCAGAAATGATGGAAATATTACAAACAGACTATATTAAGTTCGCAAGAGCAAGAGGAATAAGCGAAAAAAGCATTCATTATAAACATGCATTAAAAAATGGATTAATACCTGTAATTACTATTGCAGGAATAAATATTGGTACATTAATTGCATTTTCAATAATTACAGAAACAGTTTTTCAATGGCCTGGTATGGGGTTTTTATTCATACAAGCTGTTCAATTCGTAGATATACCAATTATGTCTGCATACTTAGTATTTATAGCATTCGTTTTTGTAATGATAAATTTCATAGTAGATATTTTGTACTACTTTATTGATCCAAGAATTAGAGTTAAAGCGGAGGCAGTAAGTGGATAATAAAAATTTGACATTGATTAATAGAATTAAAGACAGTGACATTTACTTTAGCTTTATAAAATCACCCACAGCTATTGTATCAACTATTATATTAATCATAATTTTCTTTTGTTCTTTTTTTGTAGAATTTGTAACGCCTTATAATCCATTTGACCCGTCTTCTTTATCTTTAATGGATGCATTTACCCCACCTTCATGGACAGAAGATGGCCTTGCTAAATTTATTTTAGGAACTGATGGTCAAGGTAGAGATATGTTAGCAACAATTCTTTATGGATCACGAATTTCTTTAATTGTAGGTTTTTCAGCAGTTATATTTGCTTTGGTATTAGGAGTGTCATTGGGATTAACAGCAGGATACTTCGGAGGAAAATATGAAATGATTGTCATGAGATTTACCGATGTACAATTAACTGTACCAAGTATTTTAATGGCTCTTTTAGTAGATGGGATCGCAAGAGGAATTATTTCAAGAGAATTACATGATGAAATGGCAATTTATGTTTTAATTTTTGCCATAGGTATTTCTGAATGGCCTCAGTTTGCAAGAGTATCAAGAGCTGCAACTTTGGTTGAAAAAAATAAAGATTATGTTTCCGCATCAACAATTATTGGAGTTTCAAATTTAATAATTATGTTTAAACACATCTTGCCAAATATTTTAAGACCAGTTTTAGTAATTGGAACAATAGGACTTGCACTTGCAATAATAGCTGAAGCTACATTAAGTTTCTTAGGAGTAGGTGTGCCACCAACAACACCTTCTTTAGGAACATTGATTAGACTTGGTAATGATTTTTTATTCTCTGGAGAATGGTGGATTACTTTCTTTCCAGCAATTTTTTTAGTTGTTTTAGCATTTTCAATTAATCTTTTAGGAGATTGGATGAGAGATACTCTTAATCCAAAATTAAATTAATGAGTTTTTTAAAAATAAATAATTTAAGCGTTGATTATAAAATGAGGAGAGAAACTGTTTATGCTGCAAAAAATGTAAACATTGAAGTGAGCAAGGGAGAAATTTTAGGACTAGTAGGGGAGTCTGGTTCAGGAAAAAGTACAGTTGGTAATGCAATTATAAATCTTATTGATGAACCAGGAAAAGTTTCGAGCGGTTCAATATTATTAGGAGAAATAAATATTCATGAAAATCCAGAAAACATTGTTAAGTATAGAGGTAAAAAAGTTGGTTTGATTTTTCAAGATCCTCAAACCTCTTTAAATCCAATATTTACCATTGGTGAACAATTAATTGAAACTATTCAAACCCATTTAAATTTAAATACTAAAGAAGCTAAAACAAAAGCTATAAATTTATTAAAGGAAGTTGGTATTAAAGATGCTGAAAAAAGATTTGATAACTATCCTCATCAATTTTCAGGAGGAATGAGACAAAGGGTTGTTATTTCTCTAGCACTTTGTTGTGAGCCAGAACTTTTAATAGCAGACGAACCAACAACAGCATTAGATGTATCAATTCAATCTCAAATTTTAGATTTAATTAAAAGATTAACTAAAGAAAGAAATTTAGCTGTAATATTAATTACCCACGATATGGGAGTTATTTCTGAGACAACTGACAGAGTAGCTGTAATGAAAAATGGCAATTTAGTTGAAATTGGTCCTACTAAAGAAATTTTAACTAAACCAAAGGAAATTTACACAAAGAGTCTTGTGAGCTCAGTGCCACCAACAAACAAAAAAATTGAAAGATTTAAAATAATTGAAAAAGAAAACAAAAATCAAAGTGAAACTAATATTAAAATTTTAAATAGATGGACTAAAAAAGAAATTATTAATCAAGATCTAATTCAAATAAAAAACTTAAGCAAAACATTTGATGATAGTTTCTTTATCGAAAGTTCAAAAAATGCTGTTATGGCAGTAGACGATGTTTCATTTAACATTAAAGAAGGTCAATCATTTGGATTAGTAGGAGAGAGTGGTAGTGGAAAATCTACGATTGCCAAAATGATTGTTAATTTATTTAGACCGAGTTCTGGAGATATTTACTTTGATAATGTTTGTATAACAAAAATCAAAAGTAACAAAGAAATGATGAAATTTAGAAAACAAATTCAAATGATATTCCAAGATCCATACTCTTCATTAAATGGAAGATTAAAAGTTAAAGATATAGTTGCTGAACCAATAAAACTTCACGATCCCTCAATAAGTTCAAAAAATTTAAATGATTATATTTATGATTTATTAGAATCTGTTGAACTATCACAACAATCAGCTGATCGTTATCCTCATGAATTTTCAGGGGGTCAAAGACAAAGGATATCAATAGCAAGAGCCCTTGCAACCCAACCAAGATTACTTGTTTGTGATGAACCGACTTCTGCACTAGATGTAAGTATCCAAGCGCAAATATTAAATTTATTAAAAGATTTACAGGAGCAATTAAATCTGACAATCTTATTTATTAGTCATGATTTACCAGTGGTAAGACAAATGTGTGATCGGATAGCAGTGTTAAAAAATGGCAAACTTTGTGAAGTTTCAATGACAGAAGAATTGTTTAAAAATCCAAACCATGAATACACAAAAGAATTATTAGATTTAATGCCAAAGATAGAATCGATTTATAACTAGATTTTTTTTCTATCAACTAATTTTAAAATTACTGGAATTATAAATAAAATTATTAACAATCTAATTATATGATGAAAAGATACGAAGTCAGGATCTAAGTCAAATGCAATAGCTATTACTGCCACTTCATAAATTCCACCAGGACAAAAAGATAGTACTAAAGTTAAAAAATTATTATTAACAAAAAAAGTTGCGATATAGGCAGCTACTAAACCCAATATTACTAGCAAAAATGTTGCAACCAAACTATGTATAGTATTTTTTGCTACCTCTTTAATTGTTTTTTCTGCAAATCTGCAACCAACTGAGGCTCCAAGAATTAGTAAACAAAAGTTAATAGATTCATCGGGCAATTTATAAGAAGCTATGTCGGCAATTTGAAGAATACCACTAGCAACCAATGTTCCAGACAACAATGCAGCTGGTATTTTAATTTTATCAAATAATAAAATTAAAATTATTGACCCAACTAATAAAATGATAAGATTAAAATGATTTTGTCCCAGATAATCAAACTTTTCAATTTCCAATGGTTCTGTTGAAGCAAAATTGACAATTATAAAAGGAAAAACTGTAATTATAATTATAAGTCTAATTAGATGTGATGTAGCAACCTGAGATAAATCTGATTTTTCATATTCTGCTAAAATCATTAAAGGACCAAGCGCTCCAGGAGCAGCGGAAAAGATAGAGGTTTTTTCTTTATAATTTGAAAACTTTTGAAGGTATTTTGAAACAATAAAAATACTCACAATAATATAAAAAAACATTATTATCGTAGTCCAAATCCAGTTAACCATTTGATTAATTAAATTTTGATCAATATAATTTCCGATGTGAAGTCCAAGTATAATTAGAATTCCACTTAAAGCCAATTTTGGCATTACAACCTTCATCCCCACTAATGCTGCAATTGATATAGCGATCATAGGTCCAATCATCCAAGCCAAAGGTATTCTAAAGTAGTCAGCTACAATTGCGCTTGGTATGGAGATTAAAATTACTAAAAAGAAATTTTTAGAAACAAGTTGTTTTAAATTAGTAATATTTAAAGGGATGCTAGAATTTTGCATATTAATAGTGCTTATATTGGATATCTCCTTGATTGACTCTTATCAATTACTCTAATTTAATACATCTATAAATTAATTAAAAAGAGGGGAAAAATGTTTAAATCTTTAAGAACAATTATCTCAGTTCTTTTTGCATCAATTTTATTACTATCTTCTACAACTGGTTCATTTGCGATTGACAAATTACATTTTGTTATCGGTGGTGGTGCTGGAGGTGGTTGGGATGGAACTGCAAGAGGTACTGGAGAAGCTTTAACAAAAGCTGGAATGTTAAAAAGTGCATCATTTGAAAACATGTCAGGTGGTGGTGGAGGAAAAGCTTTAGCTTTTATGATTAATACTAAGCCTGCGAATACTATATTAGTACAATCAACTCCATTGGTTTTAAGGTCAATCACTAGACACAAAGGTTATGTAAAAGATGGTGGAAGTGGAGTTATATCTTATAAAGATGTTGTGCCAATTGCTGGAGTAATAGGTGACTATGGTGCAATAGCAGTAGCTAAAAACTCACCATTTAAAAACTTTAAAGATGTTGTGGATGCTTACAAAAAAGATCCTAGCTCAGTAAAAATGGCTGGTGGATCTGTTAGAGGAAGCATGGACCATTTAATCGGTGCTTTGGCTTTCCAAGAAGCCGGTGCTGATCCAAATAAAGTTATTTACGTTCCTTACGACGCTGGAGGAAAAGCTTTAGCTGGATTGTTATCAGGTGAAACTCAAATTCTTTCTACTGGTTTGGGAGAAGTTATGGGTGCAAGAGACCAAGTAAGAATAATTGGTATTACTGCTCCTGAGAGAGTAGGTGATGCACCAGAAGTTCCAACATTAAAAGAGCAAGGTTATGATGTACAATTCGTTAACTGGAGAGGATTTTTTGGACCTCCAGGTATGAGCAATTCTATGAAAAATGAAATTGCAAAAATGCTAGGCGATGTACAAAAAACTTCTGAATGGGAAACTGTTAGAAAAAGAAATGCTTGGGTAAATATTTACAATCCAGGTGATAAGTTTGTTAAGTTTTTAGAAAAACAAACTGTAGAAATGACAGCTCTTATGAAAAAATTAGGAGTTATATAATCCATAAGGATTATTAATTTGGAAAAAAAGCAGTGAGAATATCAATAGATAAAATTATCTCGCTGCTTTTTTTCGTTTTATCGGTTTTTTATCTTTATCAAACTTATCAAATACAAGTTTTTTCATTTGATGAGCATGCTCCATTTAATGCCAAGACTTTTCCAACTTTTTTAGCGTACTTTGGAATGTTTCTTTCAGTACTTTTTTTAGTACTACCTGAAAAAAACCCAACTAAGATAGATCATAAAGTATTAGATTATAAAAGCGTATCATTTTTAATATTTATTACAGTTGTATATGGTTTTGTAATTTTAAAAGCCGGTTTCTTTTTATCAACTTCACTATTTTTATTTTTTTCATATTATTTTTTAGGAGAGAGAAGATGGAAATGGATGTTTTTACTGTCTTTTCCATTTGTGGCTCTCTTCATGTATTTATTACACGGGTTATTAGATATTTATCTAAGAGATCCATTTCTTAAGATGTTAGGAATTATAGGATGATTGAAGGAATATTAATAGGTTTACAAACTGCCTTAAGTTTAAAAAATATTTTAATGGTAATGATGGGATGTTTTTTTGGAACTATCATAGGAATGCTTCCAGGACTTGGTCCAATGACAGCAATTGCGTTAATGATACCAATCACTTACGGTTTTGAACCTGCTACTGGTTTAATTTTAATGGCAGGTGTTTACTACGGAGCTGTATTTGGTGGATCAACTTCATCAATTTTAATTAACGCACCAGGTGTTCCAGGGACTGTTGCTACTGCTTTCGATGGGTATCCAATGGCTCAACAAGGTAAAGCTGGAAAAGCTTTAGCTATTGCTGCCTACAGTTCATTTGCTGGAGGAACAATTTCAGCAATTTTTTTATTATTTGCTGCGCCAAGTTTATCAAAAGTTAGTTTGGCTTTTAGATCTCCTGATTATTTTGCACTAATGGTCTTAGGTTTAACTGCTGTTTCAGCTTTTTCTTCTAAAGGACAATTTTTAAAAGCAATGATGATGGTAATTTTAGGATTAATGTTAGCAACAGTTGGACAAGATTCTTTATCAGATATTACAAGATTTACTTTTAATAATATGAATTTAACAGATGGAATTAGTTTCGTATTAGTAGTCATGGCTACATTTGCAATGAGCGAAGCATTAACGATTATTTTAAAAGGAAAAGATCCAAGTCGTGCAACTGAACAAATTTCTCTTTCCCAATTAGGTTCAATTAGACTGGATAAAGAAGAAAGAAATAAAATGCTTAAATCAATTCCACGATCTTCTGTTTTAGGATTTTTAATAGGTGTATTACCCGGAGCAGGTGCAACTATTGCATCATTTTTAGCTTACGGCATGGAAAGAAACTATGTCAACGATGAAGAGAAAAAAAAATTTGGTAAAGGAAGTGTACACGGTCTTGCGGCACCAGAAACTGCAAATAACGCTGCATGCTCAGGTTCATTTGTACCTTTATTAACTTTAGGAATTCCAGGAAGTGGTACAACAGCTGTAATGTTAGGTGCACTTTTAGGTTTTGGAATTCAGCCAGGTCCAAGACTTTACATGACAAATCCAGAAATTTTCTGGTCAGTTATAATGTCAATGTATATAGGAATGGTTATATTATTAATACTAAACCTTCCACTTATTCCATATATTGCAAGAGTACTTGCCACACCAAAAAATTTTTTAATTCCTTTAATTTTATTTTTCTCAGTAACAGGAATTTATTTAATGTCATTTAATAATTTTGATATTTTTTTAATGATTGGTATTGCGGTTGTTGCTACCTTTTTAAGACTCTATAATTTTCCTATGCCACCTCTAATTCTTGCTTTTGTATTAGGTGCTTTAATGGAAGAAAATCTGAGAAGATCATTGTTAATTAGCGATGGTTCTTTTAATTTTTTATGGGATAGACCTTTAACAGCAATTATACTAGCATTCACAATAGCTATAATTAGCTGGCAAGCTTTTAAAAGTTTTAAAAACAAATAATTCAAGGAGGAAAAATGCCTATATTTAAACCTATCTCAGAAAACGAAGCAAAAGGAAAAGTTAAAGAAATATTTGAGGAAATAAAAACGGCGAGACAACTTTCAGAAGTTCCAAACTTTTGGAAAAGTCTTGCAAATAATCCTGAAACACTTGAGAGAACCTGGACTTCATTAAAGCAAGTAATGAAAAAAGGAGCTCTTGATCCAGTAGTTAAAGAACTAATATATGTCGCAGTATCAATAACTAATGGTTGTGAATATTGTATAAAGTCTCACAGTCTTGCAGCTAAAAAGAAAGGTGCAACCGAAGAGATGCTTAGTGAAATGATAGCAGTAACAGGTATGGCTAATGAGACAAATAGATTAGTTGAAGGTTATCAAGTAGAGGTAGATGATGTTTATAAATAATGAAACTATACATCGTACTTGGAAATCAATTATTTCCCTTAAAATATCTTGAAGATTTTAAAGATGATCACATTATCTTTATGGCAGAAGATAATGGATTATGTACATATGAAAAGCATCATAAATTAAAGATTCTATTATTTTTATCTGCAATGAGATCTTATGCAGATAATTTAAAAAAAAATAATTTCAAAATTGAGTATGTAAAAATTGATACCAGTGACTTCAAAAAAGAATATTTAGAAAAATTAAAAAAAGTAATTAAATCAAAAAAAATATCAGAAATAACAAGTTTTGAAATTGAAGATAAGTTTTTTGAAAAAAAAATAGAAGACTTTTCAAAAAAAAATAAAATTAAATGGAACATAATTAAATCCCCAATGTTTTTAAATTCAAGAGAGGAATTTAATAATTACTTAGAAAAAAATAATCGACCGTTCATGGCTACTTTTTATAAAAATACCAGAAAAAAAATGAATATTTTAATGAAAAAAGATGGAAACCCTGAAGGTGGCAAATGGAGTTTTGATGAAGATAATAGAAAAAAATTACCTAAAGATATTAAAATTCCAAAGTTTCCTAAAATTAAAGAAACAAAACACACAAAAAATTTAAAACCTATTATAGAAAAAATGTTCAAAAATCATCCCGGTGATACAAAAAACTTTTGGTTAGCAACTGAATACGATGATGTAATAAAACTTTTTAATTTCTTTTTAAAAGAAAAATCAAATTTATTTGGTGATTATGAAGATGCCGTTGATCAAAGAAATAATATTTTATTTCATAGCGCTTTAAGTCCCTATATTAATTTAGGTTTAATCACACCAGATTTAATAATTGATAAAACACTAATGTTTCATAAAAAAAATAAAATTCGACTTAACTCTTTGGAAGGCTACATAAGACAAGTAATAGGTTGGAGGGAATTTATGCGTGGTGTTTATCAAAAATATAGCAATGAAATGGAGACAAGAAACTTTTTTAAGCAGAATAGAAAAATGAGAGACTCATGGTATGATGGAAGCACAGGTTTGCCACCTTTGGACTATGCAATTAAAAATGCACTTAATTATGGATGGTCCCATCATATAGAAAGATTAATGATACTTTCTAATATAATGAATTTATGCGAGCTGAAACCAAAAACAGTTTACAAATGGTTTATGGAAATGTTTGTAGATTCATCTGATTGGGTAATGGTGCCTAATGTTTATGGAATGGGTTTATTCAGTGATGGAGGAATCTTTGCAACTAAGCCATATATATGTGGCTCAAGTTATTTTATGAAAATGATGGATTTTAAAAAAGGTGATTGGTGCAATACTATGGATGGATTGTATTGGAGATTTATAAATAGAAATAGGTCATTTTTTTTGAAAAATCCAAGACTATCAATGATGGTTAGAATTTATGATAAAATGAAAGTAGAAAGAAAAAAATTAATATTGTCAGAGGCTGAAAAATTTATAAATAAAAACACATATGGGAATTAAAGTTTTTTTTAACAACTCTTGTAGCATTTGTAGAATGGAAATTAATCACTACAAAAAAATATCAAACAGTAATTTGGAATGGATTGATATAACCAATAATGATGATGCATTAAAACTAACATCAAAATCACAGAAAGAATTATTACGAAGACTTCATGTAATTGATGACGGCAAGGTTATAGGTGGTGCCAAAGCTTTTGTTGTAATCTGGTCTAAAATTCCAAAATATAAATTTTTATCAAAAATTTTTTCTATTAAACCAATATTTGTATTATTTCATTACGCTTACGAAGTGGTTGCCTTTTTTTTATTTTTAAAAAATAAAAATCAGCTGAGATGAAAAAGCAAAATTTGCCCTTTAAGATTTGCCCTGTTTGTAAAAAACCTTTTATTTGGAGAAAAAAATGGAGGCTGAATTGGGATAGGGTTAAATACTGTTCAAAAAAATGTTCTTCTAAGTAAACTCTTGAATTATTTTTGGTATATAATTTTTAAAATTAAAAAATCCTTTATTGCAAAATTTCCAAGAATATTGATCAATTTTTCTATATAAAAAAGAGATGTTTTCTAAATTATTTAAATTTAAATAATCAAGATTTTCACCCACCTCAGGATATAAAGCGTAAATTTTATCTTTAATTTTAAGCAAGTCTTCGATTGAAATGATCTCACAATTTATAGATCTTTCATTTAATCTTTTTTTTTGATCCTTAATTAGTGCATTTTTAAATTCAATGAGTTTTTCACTTAATATTATTTGTCTATTTTTATTATCATTTGATACTAGAAGAATTTTATCAAATTTTTGATTTACAAAATCTGAGGTTTCAAATGACAAATTATTATCAAAGACTATTAAAGCTCTATCATCGGTTGGTAATAAATTATTAAAATTTTTTGATATAATTTTATAAAATTTATCTTCATTTACAGGAGGTGCGTTTTCATTTAATTTTATATTGTTAAATCTATTATTAGTAAATTTCTTAATATTCCATTCGGTGGCTATATAGTGTTTGCCTTTTGTTTGTACACCTGTCACCCATCTCCAGCCCAATGTATTCGAGGCAGCATCACCATCGTAAAGATGTTGAAGAAAAAATTCCGCACCTAACTGCCATGGTAATTTTAAAGAAAATATCCAAATACTCGCAAACCACATTCTTGTGTGATTATGCAGATAATTAAAATTTTTAAGTTCATTAACCCATGAATTAAAGACATCGATATTTGTTTTTGCATTAATGGCTTCAATATATTTATTATTATTTTCATATTCTTTTTTTAGCTTTTTTAAACTATATTTAAAATCGGTCCATACATCAGGTCTAAGCTCCAACCAGCCCTTCCAATATACTCTCCATAAAACTTCCTGAATAAATTTTTCATTTTTAATAAAGGAATATTTTTTTAATGATTTTTTAATAATTTCTATTTCATTTATGACACCATGGGTAACATAAGGTGATATGCACGAAATATTCGATCTTTTATTTGGACCAAAATCAAAATTTCTTAGTTTAGCATACTCATTTAAATTATTATCAATGAAGCTATCTAGTTTTTTCACTGCAAAAGTTCTTGATGCTTCAAAATTCATTATAATTTAATCTTTTTTTATTTAATTTTCTATGTTTAGAAAAACGGCCTCGTACTCTTTTTCTCCAAACTATGTAACTTTTTTTTTTTAAGTTTTTTCTCATTATAGAAATTACTTCAGACTCTGATAAGCCACTCTTTTTTTTAATCTCTTCAAAAGAAATCTTGTCAGACCAAGCCATGCCAATGACTTCATCAATCGATTTTTTCATGGATTTAAAATACTTGTTTTGTTTTATCCAACGGATCTTGGATCTTTTATATTTTTTAACTTACTTACAAAACCTGATAATTTTGCACTTATATATATTATATAAACCACAGTGGCGCCAAGGCACATCGTAGCTAAAAATACGAATAATGCTGTTAAAAATTTTTCTGTAAACCAGTTCTCAACTCCTGAGTTGGACATATACAGTAAGTTCCAAAACAATATGAATGTTATTTCATAGATTATAATGATTCTAAACATGAACCAGATATCTATGTTTATCTCATTTAATCAATGGGATAATTCCACGCATCTCCACCAACTACTTTTGATATTGCTGAAAAGTCCTTGGTATCATTTCCTTCTTCACAAAATTTATTATAAATTTTCAATGCCATAGCACCGAGTGGGGTTGAAGCATTTACTTTTTCTGCGCATTCATTAGCTAATTTTAAATCTTTGTTCATCATTCCTGCAGAAAATCCTGGTCGATAATTATTATTTGATGGAGTTCCTTCAATTAATCCAGGCAAAGGAGGATAAACCGATATAGGCCAGCTATTTCCAGATGCATTTCTCATAATCTCATGAACTTTCTTAATATCAATGTTTAATCTTTTAGCTAACATCAATGACTCGGATGCAGCTATCATTGTTATTCCCAAAGACATATTGTTACAAATTTTTGCACCATTGCCACTACCAAGATCACCAGCATGAAATATATTTTTTCCCATAATTTTTAATAAAGGTAGAGCAAGATCAAAAGCTTCTTTAGTTCCTCCAACCATAATATTTAAAGTTGCCTTTTGTGCACCCATAACACCACCACTGACTGGAGCATCAATAATTTTAATTCCTTTTTCAGAAGCTTTCTTCCCTATTTCAATTGAGGTTTGAATATCTATGGTAGAACAATCAATAAGAAGACAGTTTTTTGATACTTTATTAATTATACCCTTATCACCCAAATAAACTTCTTTTGAATTTTTACCTTCAGGAAGCATAGTGATTACTGTTGTTACTTCATTTGTAATTAAAGAATCTAAATTTTCTACCACGTCTAATTTATTTTCTTTTGCTAATTCGATCATTTTTTTGGAAACATCAAAAACTTTAACTTTTTTTCCTGCTTTTACTAAATTTTTTGCCATTGGATTTCCCATATTGCCTACTCCAATAAATGCGATTAACTCTGACATATTTTCTCCTTCTATTTTGTAATTCGGTCGACAAATCTTTTTGCAATAGGCCCCACTAACAAAGAAGTAGCTATTGCAATTGGTAAGCCAATTGACCAAGCTTTAAGAAATCTTCTTGGATAATCACTGTCTATCCCTGTGTTTATATATGTAATTATTAAAGTCATAAATAAACTCATTCCAAAACCCATTATTAATACAAAAATTAAGTTTGAATATTTTTTACTGAACATACTATTTCATTTTTCCTAGCAAATTAACAATTAATACACCTGCAATAATTAGAGCAAGCCCTATTATTGTATAAAGATCTGGCATTTGTTTGAATTTGTACATTCCAACTATTGTTGTTGCCACAATACATAATCCAGCAAAAGAAGCGTAAGTTATTCCTACAGGAATTGTTTTCATTACAAGTGACAAGGTGAACATACACCCGACAATAGTTACTGCTGTAATTATACTTGGTATTAAAAGTGTAAATCCTTGAGCACCTTTAGCAAAACCATTTGATGCAGTTCCTAAAACAACTGCAACTATTAGAATTATATAAGCTCCTAAATTGGACATATAACTCTAATATACTTTATTTAAAAATAATTATAACTACTATTGTCAGCGCTATTGCATAATAAAAAGGCATAGCTTTTCTCCAAGAGTATAAAATTTTTGCAGCTTTTTTATTTTTTTTTTTCATTATATTGTTACGAATCTGGCAGTAATTTTATTTCCATCAAAATCACGTATATATCCATAATAATTTCCATCAGACCTTACTCCTGGTGCTCCTTCATCAACAGCGCCATTTTCAATTGCTGTTTTATGAAATTTATCTACTGCATCTTTCGTTTCAGCTGCTAAAGCAACCATTGTACCGTTTCCTGCAGTAGCATTTTCTTTATTATGTGGTTTTGTAATATAAAACTTTACTCCGTCATCTTCACTTGAATGACCATATCCAATGTATCTTTCTGTTATGGTAACTCTTTTCATTCCAAGATGAACTAATATTGAATCATAAAACTTACTTGATTTTTCAAGATCATTAGTCCCAACCATTACAAAACCAATTGCTTTATTCATTAACAACCTTTACTTAGGCATTGGTGTTGCGCCAGTTTCTAACGCAATTATTTTACCATCTTTATATTTATAAACTGCCATTACAGCCTCAATATTTCCATCATCAAACGTTACGAACGAATGGTGTATGCCAACTTCATCATTTTCATAAACCACTCTTGTTTTATCTTGTTTAATGTCACCACTCATTGCCCATTTGATTACATCTGCTTTACTTAAAGCACTACCTGATTTATGCATTGTGAATTTAAAATCATCATGCAAAAGCTCATTCATAGTTGCTTCATCTTTATTGGATATTGCAGCTGAATATTTTTCTAATATAGACATATTTTCTTACTCCTTTAGTTTTTTATGAATAAATTTTATCTGCTAAGCCGTAGCAAAGTACAGCGCTTAACAAAGTTAAAACTCCAGGTGCAATTATTCCTTCAACAGAAGTTTTTTCATTTGTTCCTAAATTTCCCTTTTTATGAGACCATATTGCAAAAATAAATGCAGAAGCATTTTGTAAAAATATTAAATTAAAAAATGCCCATGTATTTTCTAAACCTGCTGGTCTTATAAAGCCTACCCATATTGCCATTAAAACTGAACCAACAAAAATAGATCCAAAAAATCGAGTCATTATTGCAGCACCATCCCCCATGCCATATTGATCAACAAAAGCTTTAGTTGTGAATAAACATCTAAATGCATAAAAAGCAAATGCTGCGAAGTGAACTATAAAAATTATTAAGTAAATAATACCATTAAATTTTTCAATCATCTTATGCTCCTTTAACTATTATAAAATTTCCGACAGAATTATCTAACCGTATCTGTCTTACCGGTTTATATTCTTCAGAATTGTACCACTCCAAAGCTTTTTCATATGAAGGGAATTTAATCACCACTGTTCTTGGATATTTCCATTCACCTTCAAAACATTGAAATTCTCCACCTCTTACTAAATATTCTCCTCCAAACTTTGTAACTATGTCAGTAACTTTTGCTAAATAATGTTTATAGTCTTCAGGATTAGTTATTTCAATTTGTGTAATTGCATATCCAGTCATTTTTGTTAATCCTTATAAAACTTTATTCATTTCCCACATTTGAACGCTTTCAATACATTCATCGTAAATAGGTTTTGCAATTGGATTTTGACCAGTAACAAATTTTTTCATTTCTTCTTGGTTATGAACTGAGACTTTAAACATAACATAACTTTTGTCTGGCGCTATTGCTGGGACTGTTTTTTCAACATGAGCAATGGTTTTCCTTACTCCCATTCCTTCATCTGATTGCATCCATCCCATGAATTTTTCAAATTTCCCTTCACCAGATTTAAATTTTGCTAGTGCAAGCATTTCTTTTTCCATATTTTCCTCCTAATTTTTTAGTTTATTTAGAATAAAAGATTATTGTAACAACTTTATTACAAAGCTGCCATGTGAAATTTTGTGAACACTCTGAAGTTGCAAAGATTATATTTGATTTAGCGTTAAACCTTTTAAATTAGCTGGAACAGCTACATCCATCATTTTAGGATTTGCTAAATTAAGATTATTCATAATTTCAGCGTATTGTTCTTTTGAACTTACTTGAAGGCGTGGATTATTATTTTTTTCACTTTCAATAGTTGAATTTTTTTTTCCATTATAATCATGAGCTGGATATACTAACGTTTTTTCAGGTAACTTAAGAAGTCTATTAAATAAAGATTCATAAGCATCATAAGAACTGCCATTTTGAAAATCAGTTCTTCCTGTTCCGTTTATTAAAAGAGTGTCTCCAGTAAAAACTCTATCATTCATAAAATAGCTATAGGAGCAATCAGTATGACCCGGTGTATAAATTGCTTTAAGTTCGATATTTTCTACATTTATTTTTTCATTATCTTTTATTTTTAAATCAATTACTTCTGATTTAGATTTTTCACCCATTATTCTGGTACAGCTTGTTCTTTTATGTAACTCGTTTAACCCAGTTATATGATCAGCATGTATATGCGTATCTATTACTTTGACTAATTTTAATTCTAATTTTTCTAAAACTTTTATGTACTCATCTGTATGTTCAATTACAGGATCTATGATTAAAGCCTCTCGACCTTTTCCACTTGATACAATGTAAGTGTAAGTTGAAGATTTGGTATCAAAAAGTTGTTCAAATATCATATATATCAAAACAATATAAAAAATTGCATAGCAAATCAATCTTGCTTATAATAATTCTAAAAAACATTAAAGAGAGGAAAAAAATGACTTTAAAAATAAATAGTGTAGCTCCAGATTTTAAAGCTAGCACTCAAGAAGGTGATATCTCATTTCATGAGTGGTTAGGTGATAGCTGGGGAGTTTTATTTTCACATCCAAAAGATTTTACACCAGTTTGTACAACTGAGTTAGGTACATTGGCAAAAATGAAACCAGACTTTGATTCAAGAAACGTGAAAGTAATTGGTCTAAGTGTTGACCCTGTTTCTGATCACGTAAAATGGTTAGAAGATATTAAAGATGTTTGTGGAATGAAGCCTACTTATCCAATTATAGCAGATGAGAAATTAGAAGTTGCAAAACTTTACAATATGCTTGAAGGAGACGTGGGAACTACATCAATGGGCAGAACTGCAGTAGATAATGAAACAGTAAGAACTGTTTATGTTATCAGACCAGATAAAAGAATTGGTTTATTCTTAACTTATCCAATGACAACTGGAAGAAACTTTCAAGAGATATTGAGAGCAATAGACTCTATGCAAAGAACAGCAAAACATAAAATTGCTACACCAGCTGATTGGAAGCCAGGAGAAAAAGTAATTATTGTTCCTAAAGTTACAAATGAGGAAGCAAAAAAAATATATCCTGATGGATGGGAAACAATAAAACCATATTTAAGAAAAGTTCCAGATCCGCAAAAGTAATTTGGATACCAAGGTATTAAACCAACAATCTCAGCATTGGGAAAAAAATTTCTCAAGTAAGCCTGAGATGTTCGGTTTAGATCCAAGCGAGCCCGCAAAGAAATCGTTAAAATTATTTCAAGAAAAAAAAATAAATAAAATCGTTGAGCTAGGAGCGGGCCTAGGTAGAGATACAATATTTTTTGCTAAAAATTCAATTCATGTAAATGCTTTAGATTATAGCGGTTCAGGAATTAAAATTATTAATGAAAAAGCTGAAAAACAAAATTTATCAAAATATATTTCTACTAAAATATTTGATGTAAGAAAAAAATTACCCTTCGAAGACAATTCAATTGAAGCTTGTTTTTCTCATATGCTTTATTGCATGGCTTTAACGTTAAATGAGTTAGAAAATTTAAATAATGAAATTTACAGAATATTAAAACCAAATGGTATTAATATTTATACCGTTAGACATACTAATGATGGTGATTATAAAAAAGGTATACACAGAGGCGAAGATCTTTATGAAAATGATGGATTTATAGTTCATTTTTTTTCAAAAGAAAAAGTTAATAGTTTATTAAATGGTTTCCAAAATTTAAAACTTGAAAACTTTGAAGAAGGTAAATTTCCTAGAAAATTATTTTTTGTTTGTAATAAAAAAAATTAAATTATTGTTTTCTATATTTTTTCATAGAAACATTAGCAAGCAGTAAATTTGGATCTATAAATATCTTAGATTCTTTAATTTTTTTAAATGATTTATATGCAAAAATTGCAACCGGCAGTTCAGTACAACCTAATATTATTTTTTTACATTTTTGATTAATTAAATTTTTAACAGCAGGTCTAATAGTTTTTTCTGCTTCTCTAACTTTACCCATTTTGACATATTTGATTGCTTTATTTACGCTGTTTTTTTGTAGCGAATTTTTTGGACTTATTAGGTTAAAATTTTTATTAAAATACTTACTATAAACACCCGTTTTCAGTGTAGCTTCAGTGCAAAGAATTCCTATCTTTGTATTTTTTTTACATCTTCTTTTAGTATGTAAATAAACTTCTTTCGGCATACTTAAGATTGGAATTTTAATTTTTTTTTGTAAATCATCGTACCAATAATGAGCAGTATTACAGGGCATAACTATAAATTTACATTTATTTTTTTGAAGAAGGTGACAACCTTTAATTAAACTATTTAGAACATTATAATATTTCTTTATGTTTTCAGGTCTTCTTGGGATATTTGATTTATTATATAAAATAAATAGAGGATACTTCTGATCTGTTTTGCCTCTATTTATAACCGTAAGTTTATTGCAAAAGTCAAGACCTGCTTGTGTACCCATTCCACCTAAAATACCAATCATAATTATTTAAATTTATAAAATTTTTGTAACAATAATTTTTTAATCAATTATTATCAATTTATGCAAGAGATATATGTTGATGATATTGGCACAGGCTTTCCATTAGTTTTAGTTCATGGATTTCTTGGATCTTCAGCAATGTGGGGCCCTCAAAAAGAATTTTTTAGTAAATATTATAGGGTTATTGCACCAGCACTACCTGGTTTTGGGGAAAGTAAAAAAA
The DNA here is from genome assembly GCA_902550285.1 of uncultured Pelagibacteraceae bacterium. Taxonomy (GTDB): domain Bacteria; phylum Pseudomonadota; class Alphaproteobacteria; order Pelagibacterales; family Pelagibacteraceae; genus Pelagibacter. Next base: position 91,544 of record CACCYQ010000001.1, read on the forward strand.
TTAAATCATTGAATAGTATAAATGCTATGGCTGAAACAGTTTTAAAAATATTGGAAAAAAAAAAAATAAAAAAATTTAATTTAATGGGTCATTCCATGGGAGGCATGATTGTGCAGGAAATGGTAAATCTTTCAGGTGAAAAGGTAAATAAATTAATATGTTATGCAACTGGGTCAATAGGAGATATTCCTGAAAGATTTGAGACAATAGATGTGTCGCTTGAAAAATTAAAAGAAAATGGCATAGAGAAAACATCTAATAGAATTTCAAAAAAATGGTTTGTAGATGGTGATAAAGCAAAATATTTTTTTTTATGTGATAATGCAAATAAAGCAACTTCAGAAGAGGCTGCAGAAAATGCATTAAAAGCTTTAAAAAACTGGAGGGGATTAGAAAATTTAAAAAATATTAAAAATGAGACATTAATAATTTGGGGTGATAAAGATACCGCATATAGTTTCGATCAAGTTGACACTTTAAATAAAAATATACCAAATAGTAAAATTGCAATAATAAAAAATTGCTCGCACAATGTTCATCTTGAAATTCCAAAAAAATTTAATGAAATAGTAAAAATTTTTCTAGATAATTAAATAATGAACTATCTAATTTTAGGTTTCGTAACTGGATTAAGTTTAATTTTAGCGATAGGAGCTCAAAATATATTTGTTATTGAGCAAGGTTTAAAGAAGCAATATGTATTTTTAGTTTGTTTAATTTGTGCTGTATCAGATTTAATTTTAATATTCATAGGTATTTTTTTATTTGAATATTTTAAAAATTTATTTACCAATAATATTGAACTAATATTTAATATCCTTTTATTTATTTTTTTAATTTATTTTATTATTAGCAAATTAAGATTTAAATACGAAAATTTAGATCTAAATTTAAAAGAAAATAAAATATCTTTAAAAAATGTTGTGGTAAAAACCTTAGGTTTTACATATCTAAATCCACACGTTTATTCAGATACAGTTTTTTTTCTTGGAAATTTTTCTAAGAATTTTTTAATTACACAAAAATATTTCTTTGGAATTGGTGCTTCAATAGCTTCTTTTTTATTTTTTTTCTTTCTTGGTTACTTATCTAAATTTTCATCAAAGTACTTACAAAATATTAAGGCTTGGAAAACTATAAATTTGTTTATAATTATATTTATGAGCGTATTAGCCTTATTTGTTTTAAAAGATATTTTAAATTTTATTTAATATCAAAGTGTGGCAAGTTGTTACACTTCATCTTATTGATAATTTTTATTCTGTAACTATATGCTTAACATGAATTACACAGACACACATATTATATAGCAAATGAAATATTTTTATTTTTTTATATTTTTTATTTGTTCATTTGCGTCAAATGCTGCAGATGTCACAGTCGAAATGCTTAATAGATCTGGCAAAGAAAGCATGGTTTATTCAGAGAAGATTGTCAGAATTAATGTTGGAGATACAGTTTTTTGGAAAGCTACTGATAAAGGCCATAATGTTGAATTTATTAAGGGTGGTGTGCCAGAAGGAGTTGATAAGTTTAAATCAAAATATAATAAAGATGTAGATTATAAATTTACTATTCCAGGTATATACGCTTATTGGTGTACTCCGCATAAAAGCATGGGAATGATAGGATTTGTGGTTGTAGGTGATGACAAATCTAACCTAGATGCAATTAAAAGCATAAGATTTTCTGCAAAATCAAAAAAAATTGCGCCAGATTTAATTAATAGTCTTTAATTAACTACTTATTTGAAAATCCATACTTTCTAAGTCTTATATCTCCTGTTCGTGCATGAGCTTCCATTCCTTCGTATCTTGAAATTCTAGCTGCGGCGGCTCCAACTTCTTTAGTAGATTCTTTAGTCATTCTTTGAAAACTTAAAGTTTTAATAAATTTACCTACAAACAATCCACCCGTATATCTGCCGGCACCTTTTGTAGGAAGAATGTGATTTGTGCCAGAACATTTGTCTCCATAAGCAACTGTAGTTTCTTCTCCTATAAATAAAGAACCGTAGTTTTTTAATCTATCGTGAAACCACTTTAAATTTTTTGTTTGTACCTCTAAGTGTTCTGGAGCATATTCATCACTAATTTTTGCCATTTCTTCATCAGTTTCACAAAGCACAACTTCACCAAAATCTCTCCATGCATCCCCAGCACTTTGTTTTGGAAGCTCTGGTAAATCTGCAATTAATTCTGGCACTCTTTTTATTACTTCATCTGCTAATTTTTTACTTGTTGTAAATAACCAAGCAGGTGAGTTGTAGCCATGTTCAGCTTGACCAACTAGATCAACAGCAACTATTTCTGGATCAGCAGTCTCATCAGCTATCACTGCTATTTCTGTAGGTCCAGCAAACAAGTCAATTCCAACTTTTCCAAATAAAATTCTTTTTGCTTCTGCAACAAATTGATTACCTGGTCCAACCAAAATATCTGCAGGTGCATTTCCAAACAAACCATTTGTCATTGCAGCAATAGCTTGAACTCCTCCAAGATTCATAATTACATCGGCACCACATAAATCTGCTGTATATACGATTGAAGGATGAACACCCACATCAGGTTTTGGAGAGCTACATACCAATATATTTTTTACTCCTGCAACTTTTGCTGTAGTCACACTCATTACTGCTGATGCTATATGAGCGTATCTCCCAGCTGGAACATAGCATCCAGCCGTATTAACAGGGATTAATTTCTGACCTGCATAGAGACCATTTGATAATTCTACTTCAAAGTCTTGGCCATAATTTTTTAGTTGTGCTTCAGCAAATTTTCTAACTCTTTCATGTGAAAACTGAATATCATCTTTAGTTTTTTGATCTAAATTTTTTTTTATTTCCTCTATTTTTTCCTTTGAAACTATTATTTCACCTTCATACTTATCAAATTTTTTACCTAGAGCCTTACATCCTTCTTCTTTTGTTTTTTCTATATCTTTTAAAATATTTTCTACAATTTCTCTTGTCTTACTATCATCGGTCGATGAAGTTTTTGGTGATTTTTTTAAATATTTAATAGCCATAATTCTTAAAATCTTTAAAGCATAAATTAATCTAATGCAACTACAGCAGCTGCCATAGAAGCTAATCTTGCTGGTGCCTCATCTGATCTACTAGTAATTACAACGGGGACCTTACCTCCAACTACAACACCTGCGGCACAGGCACCCATAAAATATATCATCATTTTTACCAAGCCATTTCCAGATTCAATATTTGGAACGAGTAACACATCAGCTTGACCTGCTACTATATTTTTAATTCCTTTAATTGCTGCAGATTTTTTTGAAATGCTATTATCAAATGCTAAGGGACCAAATACATCGGCATTTATTTTTTCTTTTAGTGCTAATTCAGTAATTTCTTTAGCATCTATTGAACTTTGGACACTATCTAGTACTTCTTCAGTAGCTGATAAAATAGCAACTTTTGGTCTTTCAATTCCAATTCTATTACAAAAATTTATAACATTTTTTAAAATATGAATTTTAGTTTTAACGTTTGGTAAAACGTTAAGTGCTCCATCAGTTATTATTAATGGTTTGTCTTCTTTATCTAATGTCATGTGCCAGATATGACTTAATCTCGTTTTTCCCATTAAATTATATTCTTTTTTTATTACTTCTTTCATTAAGACATCGGTATGAATGTGGCCTTTGACTATAATTTTAATTTTACCTTTCGAAGCAAGTTGAGCAGCTATTTTTGCTGTACTATTTTCATCTGGTTCATTAACAATTTGATACTTTGAAATATCAAACTTTAGATCCTGAGCACACTTTTCTATTTCTTCTTTATTTCCTATAAAAGTTGGAACTATTAGATTTTCCTTTACTGCATCCATAACTGATAGCATTGGCAAAGGTTTTCCAGCATTAACTATACCAGCAGCTACACCTTTTTTTTCATGAGCAACATCTAAAAGATTATTTGGGCAAATAGTTTCTTTATCTGAAATCATTTAATTGTTCCAAAAAGGACAGTTACTAGTAGCTAATAAATTTTTTTTTAAATTATCTGTTAATTTAAGAGTTGTAATAGACATGCCCGCCATTTCCATTGAAGTTGCATATCTTCCAACATAAGTTTTAATATTGTTTATTTTTGAAGAAGATAAATTTTCATTAACTCTTTTTGATACAATATACAACTCTTCTAGCGGCGTGGCTCCTAAGCTATTAATCATTATTGCAATGTTATCATTAGCAGTTAATTTTGAGTCTATAATTATTCTTTTATAAAGATCATCGACTAATTCATTAGCAGGTTTTAATTTTTCTCTTTTTATTCCAGGTTCTCCGTGTATACCCATTCCTATTTCTATTTCATCATCATTAATTTCAAAGGTGGGCTTTCCTGCTTCTGGTAATATACAGGGAGATAGAGCAACACCAAGAGTTCTGATGTTGGTGTTTGCTTCACTCGCAGTATTAAAAACTTCCTCTAACGACGCACCTGATTCTGCGATAGCTCCTGCGATTTTAAAAACAAAAATCATACCAGCTATACCTCTTCTTTTAGATTTTTCTTCAACACTTGCACTTGCAATATCATCTGCAACAATTATCTTTTTTGTTTTTATACCTTCAGCTTCAACCATTTCACAAGCCATTTCAAAATTCATTACATCTCCGCCATAGTTACCTATGATACACAAAACACCATTTCCGTTATCTGCATTTTTAATTGCTGAAACCATTTGTTCAACAGAAGGAGAAGCGAAAACAGATCCTATTGCACATGCATCTAAAAAACCTGTACCCACATATCCTGTAAATACAGGAAGATGACCAGAACCACCACCAGTAACTATACCAACTTTTTTTGATGCTTTTTTTGCTCTTGTTATAACTCTACCATTATCTTTTGCTAAGGCATAAACATCAGGGTGAGATTTTATAAGTCCATCAATAGACTCTTCAACAAAATCACCAGGTTTATTGATTATTTTTTTCACGACTATTTTTATATTTTAGTTTTTAAACTATATATACTATTAAAATGATAAAACCATTTAAAGTAGATATATCAGATAAATATTTGCAAAATATATATTCCAAAGTGAAAAATTACCCATGGCATGAGATGCCAGATGACGGCGGATGGTCTTATGGAACTAATTTAGATTATATGAAAGAGATTTCAAATTATTGGGTTGAAAAATTTGATTGGAGGAAAACTGAGAAAAAAATTAATAATTTCAAAAATTTTAAATCAAAAATAGAAGGAATTGATATTCATTTTATTCATGAAAAAGGAAGCGGCTCAAATCCAAGACCTCTGTTATTAAGTCATGGTTGGCCAGGATCAATAATTGAGTTTTTAAATATTATAGATCAACTTGCGCATCCAGAAAAATTTGGAGGCAATGTAGAAGATTCCTTTGATGTAATTGTGCCATCATTACCAGGATTTGGATTTTCTGGAAGACCATCAAAACCGATTGGTCCAAGAAAAATGGCATCAATTTTTAACTTATTAATGACAAATGAACTTGGATACAAAAAATATATAGCCCAAGGAGGTGATTTTGGTGGAACGATTGCAACTTGGCTTGCGTACGATTACCCAAAATCATGCGAAGCGATCCATATAAATATATTAATTGTTAGACATCCTGACGGACCACAAACTAAAGAAGAAAAAGAATGGGAAGAAAGATTTGAAAAAGACCAGATTGAAGAAAATGGATACAGAACTCAACAAGGTACTAAACCCCAAACGCTAAGTTATGCAATGATGGATAGTCCAATTGGTGTTGCTGCGTGGATTATAGAAAAAATGCGTGGTTGGTCTGATATTAAAAATGGTGACATTGAAAGTGTTCATTCAAAAGATACACTTTTATCAAATATAATGGTTTATTTGGTTACTAAAACTTTTAATACAGCTTCTTGGATTTACTATGGAAGAAGAGAAGAAGGAGGAAGATATTTACCAAAAGAAAATTTACCTATCAAAGTTCCAACGGCAGTAGCTTTATTTCCAAAAGAATATTTAGAATGGGCACCAAGATCTTATGTTGAAAGAATTTATAACATTAAAAGATGGACTAAAATGTCAAAAGGGGGACATTTTGCAGCTTTAGAACAGCCTGATTTATTAGTTAAAGATATTAGAGAATTTTCAAACAATTTATGAATTTAAAAGAATTTATAAAAAAATCACCTAAAGCTGAACTACATTTACATATTGAAGGTACATTGGAACCTGAGCTTATGTTTTCTTTAGCGAAAAGAAACAATGTAGAAATTCCATTTAAAAATATTGATGATGTTAAAAAAGCATATAATTTTAGTAATTTAGATTCTTTTTTAAAAATTTATTATGAAGGAGCTAAAGTATTAATAGAAGAAAAAGATTTTTTTGATCTTACATGGGCTTACATATTAAAATGTAAAGAAGACAATATAGTTCATACCGAAATATTTTTTGATCCACAAACTCATACTGATAGAGGAATTGATTTTGATAAAGTTATAAATGGAATTTTTAATGCTTTTAAAAAAGGTGAAAAAGAATTTGGCTTAAGTTTTAAAATTATAATGTGTTTTTTAAGACATTTAAGTGAAAAAGAGTGCTTTAAAATTTTAGATAAAGCACTAGTTCACAAGGATAAAATTTTTGGGGTTGGATTAGATTCATCTGAAACAGGTAACCCTCCTAAAAAATTTGAAAAATTATTTAAAAAAGCAATAGAAAATGAGTTTATTACAGTTGCTCACGCAGGTGAAGAAGGTCCTCCAGAGTATATTTGGGAAGCTTTAAATATTTTAAATGTTCATAGAATTGATCATGGTGTTCAGTGCCTTAAAGATGAAAAATTGGTTGAATTATTATCAAAAAGTCAAATTCCTTTAACAGTTTGTCCACTTTCAAATATTAAATTAAGAGTTTTTGATACTTTGAAAGAGCATAATTTAAAAAAAATGTTAGAAAAAAAATTAATGGTAATGATAAATTCAGATGATCCAGCCTATTTTGGGGGTTACTTAAATAAAAATTTAATTGAAATTCAGGAAGCTTTAAATCTTTCCTATGAACAAGTAAAAACACTACTTGTTAACTCATTTAAGTCTTCTTTTTTAAAAGATAATAAAAAGAGAGAATGGATTTCTAAAATTTAAATTATTATGAAAAAAATAATATTATCAATTAGTTTTATAGTTTACCTATTTTTTCTTTTACCTTATTCTACCACAATGGCAAACGAGGAAGCATCATACAAAGTTGTTCATAAAAATGAAATTTATGAAATAAGACATTATTCAGATCGTTTAGTGGTTCAAGTAATGAATAAAAATGACAATAATGGCTTTAGAAAACTTTTTAATTATATTTCTGGAGCAAATAAAGCGTCTAAAAAAATTAGTATGACAATACCAGTTACCCAAACAAAAGAAAATAATACAACTTATATGCAGTTTTATTTACCTTCAAAATTTACAGAAGAAACAGTACCTTCCCCAACAAATCCTGAAGTAAAAATATCAACAATAAAAGAAGGATATTTTGCTGTTATTAGATATTCTGGAAGAGCATCAGACTCTAATTTTAATAAACATAGCAAAATTTTAGAGAATAAACTTAAGGAAGATAATATTTTAATTAGTGGACTTCCAATTAAAGCAACTTACAATTCGCCTTTTACATTACCTATGTTGAGAAGAAATGAAGCAATGTTTAAAGTAGAGTGGAATAAAAAATAATTTAAATCAAAATGAGCTTAACAGCTAAGCAGATAAAAAATTATGAAAATAATGGATATATAAGCCCAATAGATGTTTTATCCAAAAAAGAAGCACACGAAATCAGAGAAGAAATTGAGTTAATAGAAAAAAAATGGCCAGGAGAAATAGATGGATTAGGAAGAAATTATATTCATTTAATTTCACCAATTTTTGATAAAATTTGTCATAACAAAAAAATTTTAGATGCAGTTGAAAGTATCATTGGAAAAAATATTTTAGTTTGTGGAACAACTTTATTCATAAAAAACCCAGAACAAAAAGGCTTTGTTAGCTTCCATCAAGATGCAAAGTATATAGGTCTTGAACCATATAATTGGGTCACTGCCTGGGTAGCTGTAACAGATTCAAACGAAGAAAATGGTTGTATGAGAATGTGGCCAGAATCCCATAAAGAAAAAATAAAACATCACAATCAGAAATTTGATGAAAATAATTTGTTAACAAGAGGTCAAACTGTTGAAAATGTTCCATTAAATGAAACTGAACCAGTTATATTATTAGCAGGACAAATGTCATTACATCATCCAACTGTTGTACATGGCTCTGGAATTAATAAAAGTAATGATAGAAGAATTGGTTTTGTTATCCAAAGCTATATTGGACCTGATGTAGACCAGGTTATAGGTAAAATGTATGTTCAGCAAGCCAGAGGAAATGATGAATTTAAATATCACAAACATGTCAGTAGACCTGTAGAACTAATGAATCAAAATGACATTCAAACTAGAAAAAAAGCGAATGAAGAATTGTCAAAAATTTTTTATAGCGGCTCTAATAAAAAGGGCATATATTAGCTAAAATTTAATATTATTGGACAATATGTCCTTTTGTTAAAATCAATAAAATATTTTATTCAACGTCATGGAAAAAATTACAAAAAATCTTCAATTTGTGTTGTTAACTGTAATTCTAGTGAGCACTGTTATTGCAGTTGGTATCGAAATTAGAGCCATGATTATTAATCAATCAGTCACTCTAGCTGACTTGCTATTATTTTTTCTATATCTAGAAGTTCTAGCAATGGTAAGAGTTTTTTGGGATGAACAATCAATAAGTATCACCTTACCTTTATTGATAGCAATTACAGCTCTATCACGATTTATAATTCTACAAGGAAAAGAAATGGATCCAACTGGATTAGTTTATGAAGCAGTTGCAATAGTACTTATAGCTTCTGCAATTGTAATACTTAGATTGCGTCATAGCGATAAATTAGGTTTAAAGTCAAAAAAAAGAAAATAAAATAAAATTATATTAAACTTATACCGTTTCTAACAAAATAAACTGCCAGTATAAAAACTAAAGCTAAATAAATAATTATAAAAATCGTATATTTAATATATTTTTTCATTAAATTTTTGTTATCAATTATTTTAATTAAAAGTCAATGAGGCGTCATAATTAATGACGCCTAAAGATTGTATTAATTATTTAATAAAGCTAAAGCTTCATTAAGAAGCTTTTCTGATTTTGCATGATCACCTTCATCATGTGCTTTTTTACCAGCATCTCTTAGCTTTTGTACTTCAGCTAATTTGCTATCTATTTTACCCCATAACATAGGGCATGAACCCGCGTATGCTGAGCTTGTAAACATAATTAGTGAAAATATTAATATTAACTTTTTCATATTTATCCTTTCGTTAATGTTTAAATAGTTATTTTAAATTCAATTAATAGGTCCAGAATGTCACGTGTAATTAAAAATATTGTAAAAAAATATATTAAATATATTTTTAAATTATGAGGAGAAGTTTTATTAAAATTATAGGTGCATCTTTGCTATCATTTTTTTTAATGCCGTATAAACTTTTGTACTCTGCGACAAAAAAAATAATAAATCAAAATCTAACTGATCAACAAAAAAATATACTTTTTAAGGAAGGAACTGAGCGACCATTTACAAGTTCTTTGCTTCACGAAAAAAGAGATGGTTTTTACCACTGTGTAAATTGTGATGCTAAATTATTTAGTTCAAAATCGAAATATGATAGTGGAACGGGCTGGCCATCATTTACAGAGGCTCTTCCTGGTGCATTTAAAACTAGAACTGATTACTCATTTGGAATGAAAAGAGTCGAATATCATTGTGCAACATGTGGAGCGCATCATGGTCACGTATTTGAAGATGGTCCTGGCGAAAATGGTAAAAGATTTTGTAATAATGGTCTTTGTTTAATTTTTAAACCAACAAATTAATATGAAAAAATTAATCCTAATATTTTTTATAATTCCAAACATTTTATTTGCATCATCAATAAAGATGATAGGTGAGAAAGGAAAATTATCAGAAGTGAAAAGAACTATTGAAATAAAAATGTATGATAATTATTTTGAACCCAATGAAATAATAATAAAAAAAGGTGAAACAATTAAATTTATTGTCAGTAACCACGGAGAACTAGTTCATGAGTTTAATATTGCTACTAAAGAAATGCATATTAAGCATCAGCCAGAAATGATGAAGATGGTAGAAAATAAAATTTTATTAGCTGACAAAATAGATAAGAAAAAAATGAAAGAAATGTCAAAAAAAGATCATTCAATGGCTCATTCTCATTCTAATAGTGTTTTATTAGAACCAAACCAGAGTGCAGAATTAATATGGAAGTTTAGTACTGACACAAATCTTGAAGCCGCGTGCAATGTGCCGGGTCACTATCAAGTTGGAATGATAGCTAAAATTAGCAAATTCTAAAATATTGAAGACAACCTGTTTAAAGCAAACATTCCAGGGTCATCTAAGTCTTTTGTTTTATCTTCAAACATTCGAGCTCTACCAATCTTAATTTTTTTACCTTTAAAATCTTCTAAAGCTTGTTTCGTTGATAATTTAAATACATCAGAGTAATTTTGGTTATCTTTGAGATTTTTGATTATTAAATCTAAGCTATCCGCTATAGTTTTGTCTCCAAGATTAGTTTTTCCTCTTTCAAGTATAGTTTTTAATGCAGTTTCAAAAATTGAAACAATATCGTCATGATTACACTCAGTTTTTCCTTTTAAATTTTTTGAAATATTCATAAATGAAAAAGCAATTAAAGTGCCAAAACTAGATCCAGATCTTTTTACAAAAGCTTGCGAACAAAGCATAAAGTTTGCACCCATATCATCGCTGAATTTATTAATATTATTATTTACTTCTTCTAAACCGTGTAAGATTGTAACTCCTAAATCTCCATCTCCTATTTTTCCATCGGCAGAATTAAAATCATCATAAGAATTTTTTGCTTCGTCCAATAATTTTTTAAAAATATTGGTTAAAACTTCTTTATTAAGCATTTAATTTTTTTAGATCCTGAGCAATATTTGTTGGGATATTAATTTTTTTAATTAGATTTTTTTTGTATCTTCGATGTTTGTTCTGGCCAGGATATAAAATTTCTTTTACTCCCTTTATTTTAGGTAATTTTTTTATTCTTCTAATATTTTCTTTTATTCTCTTGCTGTAATTTCCAACAAAAAGGTTAGGTTTCATAACAAAAAACAGATGACCAATGTTTTGTGGACCTGAAAAATCGTCAAAAGGATCTTTTACTTTTCCACCGTGGTTACCACCAGTAAAGACTCCACTTAAAATATCAACCATCCAAGCAAGTCCTGAACCTCTAAAACCTGCTATTGGTAACTGAACTCCAGCCAATGCTCTTTTTGCATCTGTAGTTGGTTTACCGAATTTATCTAAAGCAACTCCTTCTGGTATTTTTTTTCCAGTTCTTGCAGCAACTCTTATTTTACCTCTATTAATTACTGAAACAGATGTATCTAAAATAAAAGGAACCTTTGATGATGTAGGTGTTCCAAAACATATTGGGTTTGTTCCAAATAAACTTTTTTTTGCCCCATGAGGTGCTATTGCAGGAGGCGCGTTAGTGAAACAAAAAACTATCAAATTTTTTTTAACAGCTTGCTCTGCATAGTAACCTGACAAACCATAATGACCACTATTTTTAATTCCAACTAAACCTATTCCTGTTTTTTTAGCATTTTTAATTGCTTGTTTTATTCCAATATCAGCAGAAACAAAACCAATACAATTATTTGCATCGATTTGAGTTATAGATTGAGAAATTTTTTTAATTTTAATTTTTGGTTTTGCATTTATGACCTTTTTTTGAATTCTGTCACAATACATCTTTAATCTCGATAATCCGTGAGAATGAGCTCCGACTAATTCTGCATTTATTAATGCATTTGAACAAATTTTTGCGTGTTTAAAGCTTAAACCATTTTTCTTTAAAATCTTAATTATAATCTGATTTAGTTTTTTTCCATTAACCATAATGCATTCTGACTTAGAAAGTATATTTTACCA
>CACCYQ010000002.1 GCA_902550285.1 uncultured Pelagibacteraceae bacterium
CCTGCTGTTCCTTCGTAATTATGTTCATCAATTTTATTTATTTTCCATTGTCTTTTTTGAACTTCACCATCATTCCAGTTAAATGTCTCATCTAGAATTAGTTCTTTTCCATCCCATTTGCCATTTAGAATTGCTGAAAATTGCCTTGTAACTTTGCCTGATCTATTTTGTAAAATCCCCCAGGCTTCTACTTCACCGGACAAATATTCTTCAATAATTAATCTAGGCTTCTTATCTTTAAAGTCTTCAGGTTTCATAGAACTATTTGATGAACAACTTGTAATAAATTGAGCAAATATTATCAATAAAATTAAATTTAATATTTTCAAAACTTTCATAATATATTTATTTATTTTGTAGTGAGAATTGTATCAAATCGATATTTTTGGATTTAAAACCAGCTTCACAATATGAAAGGTAAAAATTCCACATTCTTTTAAATTTATTATCAAATCCTTGTTTTGAAATATCCCCCCATTTTTTTAAAAATTCTTCTCTCCAAATACTTAAAGTATTTGAATAATGTATTCCATAAGAGTCGCAATTTTTGAATTTTAACCCATTTTCATTAGAAAGTTTAAGTATTTCTTTTTTGGAGGGCAAAAAGCCCCCTGGAAATATGTATTTTTGAATAAAATCAGTTTTAGTTTTATATCGTTTGTAAATTTTATCATCAATTGTGATTGCTTGTATTGCTGCAGTGCCGTTTTGAGTTAAACTTTCTTTTATCTTTTTAAAATAACTTTTTAGATAATCTTGACCAACCGCTTCAATCATTTCTATTGATGCTATTGAATTATATTTTTTTTTTACATCTCGATAATCTAACATTTGAATATTAATTTTTTCATTTAGACCGTTTTTATAAATACGTTCTTTTGCAAAATTATACTGTTTTTTTGAAATTGTTATGCAATCTAACTTAACATCATAATTCTTTCCGATATATTCAGCGTAACCTCCCCAGCCGCAGCCAATTTCAAGCATATTGTCACCAGGCTTAGGTTTAACTAAATCAGATAATTTTCTATATTTATTTATCTGAGCCAACTCTAAATCATCTTTTTTTTCATCAAAAATTGCGCTTGAATAAGTAAGTGTTTTATCTAACCAAAGAGAGAAAAATTCATTTCCCAAATCATAATGCTTAGCTATATTTTTTTTGCTTCTTTTTCTGGTATTTTTAACAAAAATATTCTTTATTAAATTGAATACTCTAAAATCAAAAATTCCTGAAAATTTGTGAACTATATTTATATTTTTTGCAGCTATCTCTATTAAATCTTGTAAATTATTTGTTTCAAAATCTCCATTAATATATGATTCTGCAAGCCCTACACTTCCTTTCTTTATAATATTTTTCGTTAATCCAGGTCTATTTACTTTAACGTTAACATTTAATGAATCATTTTCATGTCCAAATTTATATTTTTTTTGATCATAATTTATTAAATTGATTCTACCATACTCAATATGTCTAAGTGCACTAAAAACTATTTTGTTGGAAAAATAATCAAAGTTCATTTTTTTCAATTGTAATATTATTTTTAATTTTTATTTTTTTTTTTACTAATTTAATACCTTTGAGCCACAATCTAAATGCCTCAAAATGTATCGCTGAAATAATTTTAAATGTCATTAAGGGGTGCTTTAAGTATGATAAAATAAGGTTTTTGGATGACAGCTCGCTTCTTACACCATTTTGAGATGCATATAATAATTTACCATTTTTGTCGCTCTGATTAATTACAATAGATAGTTTATTTTCAGGGTTTAATATCTTAAAATGATATTTGGATGAAAGGTCCATAAAAGGTGAAACATAAAACTTTTTCTTACAATAGTTTTGAATGTTTTTATTTTTAGGACCAATTTTAAAAACATAAGTATGCTGCTCTCCAAAAGTATTTTTAACCTCATATAAGATTGCTAACAATGAAGAATTTTTATCATAAACAAAAAAAATACTTAATGGATTAAAAACGTAGCCTAATATTCTGGGATAACATAAAAGTTTTATTTTTATTTGACTAGTATCTACACTGACTTTATTTAAGTTTTTTTTTACCCAAAAAATTAATGAAGTGCCATCTCTATTTCCATGATCTTCATCATAAAAACTTATTAAATTAAATTTATTATACGAAAAAAATTTCACTTTTTTTTCAATTATATTCAATTCATCTAAATCAATAAGAAATGAAAATACGTTATATTTAAAATAATGTTCTTTTGGTTTAAAGCGCTTATGGATAACTTGACCATTATAAATACAAGAATTATTTACCATAAAAATTATAATTCGTAGCCAAATTCTTTAAGCCAAAATTTAAACTCATCATTTAAAATTTTTATTTCATTCTTTGAAAAATAATTTCTCCAATCACCAGATTTACGTGCTGATATATGTCCGGTTTGGAACCCTGTGTTTGTGTCAAAAGATCTGATATTTTCCTTTGAAATAATAACTGCTTTTTTTTCATCAATTTCTAAATTATTTTTTAGTTTATCATTCATTTCTTCATTATTTTTATTGATAATATCTAATACTTTATTTTTAGAAAATTTTTCTGAGATTTGTTCTGCCTGTTTGGTATTTAATTCTTCATTTAAAAATTTTGCAATATTTAATATTTGATCGGTAGAATTTTTTTCTATATTTTCGTACTTTATTGTTAAAAGATAATCATCTTTTAAATTTTTATATATATTTGAAAAGCTTTTAACACTTTTTGCAGCTTTGAATGAACTATTAAAATCTGATTTCATAAACTCTTTAAAAGAAATGCATAGATCACGTGGGTCCCTTAAAGTTGTTATAATTTTGGATTTTAATAAGTTAGGTTTTAAAATTGTATGTACTTTCAATATATATTTAATTTCTCTATTTTTTTCATTCAATGCTTGATTTTTATAGATATCAAACATTTCGGATTCATTTTGAGGAATAGATATGGGTTTAACATTGAAACCTAAATATTTATAGATCTCCCTTGTAATATTGAATGTCCACATTGATCCTGTTCTTGGAGGTGAAGATATCCATATTGTATTTAAGTAGGACATTTAATTATTTATTTATCATATAGTTTTTTTATCATTTCAATAGAAGATTTTATTCCATCTTCATGAAAACCATATCCGAAATAACTTCCACAAAATAAAATATTTTCTTTATTTTGAATTGTTTGTAATTGTTTTTGGTTTTCTAGAGCATTTTTATCATAGTACGGATGTGTAAAGTATACTTTTTTAAATATCTTATTTTCAGGAATATCAAAAAATGGATTTAATGTTAAAAATATATTTTTATTTATTTTTAAATTTTGAAGTAAGTTCAGCCAGTATGTAACTGAATTATTTTCTAAATTATTCTTATCTATAATTGAATTCCATGACGACCAGGCTTTTTTATTTCTTGGCATAAAATTATCGTCTGAATGAATAACTGCAATATTTTTTTTATATTGAAAATTGGACAAAATTTTTTTTTCTATTGTTGTAGGATTTTCAATTAATTTAAGAGCCTGATCTGCGTGTGTTGCTAAAATTATTTTTTCGTAATCAAAAAATTCATTTTTCTCACCATAATAAACTTTTACCCCGTTCTTGTTTCTTTGGATTTTATTTATTGGATAATTTTTATAATATTCGCCACTAATACTTTCTAAAACTTTACTTACGTAGGCTTTGCTTCTATTGCTTACAGTATACCATTGCGGTCTATTTCTAATTTTAAATAGTCCATGGTTTTGAAAAAATTTTATAAAAAAATTTAAAGGCATTTGGTTTGCTTTATATGGTGGCATTGACCAAATAGCAGAAACCATAGGAATAATATGATAATCTATAAAATATTTAGAAACCTTTTGCTCAACTAAATATTCTCCTAATGTTTTGTACTTTTCTATTTTTTCTAATTTATCAGATTTCTTATAAAAACTTAAAATATCTAAAAACATTTTAATAAATTTTAAATTAAATAAATTTGATCTTGTTGAAAAAATTCCATTAATTCCTTTTCCACAGTATTCAATATTTGAATTTTTAACAGATACAGAAAAAGACATATTACTTTTTTCTACCTGAACTTTATTTTCTTTAAAAAAATTTATAAGATTAGGATATGTTAAATCGTTGAACACTATAAAACCTATATCTACAGCAATTTTTTTTAAATTTTTATTGTCGTATTGAACTTCTACTGTAAATGAATGACCACCAAAGTGATCATCTTTTTCAAACAAATCAACCTTATGTTTTTTTGATAAATAATAAGATGCACTCAATCCTGAAATTCCTGATCCAATTACTGCAATTTTCATTAAAAATTTTTTATAGCTTATGGGTGAAAATAAAAAAGCACATTATTGTAGCGATTTTTCTTTTGATAAAAGAGAAAAAAACTGCAAAAAAACCGCAAAAATTATTATTCCTCCACCTAACAATACTAAAAACGGTGGGTTTTCATTTACAAATAACCAGGCCCATAGAGGTCCAAAAACTGCTTCGGTTAACATAATAATTCCTACCATTGCAGACGGTGTGTTTCTTGCTCCAATAGTAATTAAAATAAAACCAAAACCAATTTGAAAGAAACCTGCCAAAAAACCTAGGAACATATCATGAGGTGAAATTATAATTCTTGTTGATAAAAAATAACCAATAAACATTGCAATAATACCTGCTATTAATTGTAAAGGAATCATATCGACATTTGGATATTTTCTTACAATTAAGATTAAAACTGCAAACGATATCGGCATGATAAAAGCAACAATATTTCCTAACATTTGACCAGGCGATAATGTGTTTCCTAGCAACAAAATAATTCCTGAGACTGCAAGCACAATTGAGGATAAAGTTATTTTGCTAATTTTTTCTTTAAGAAATAAATATCCAAATATCGCTAAAAAAATTACTTGAGTTTGAATTATAAAATTTGTATTGGCTACAGTTGTATTGTACATAGCAAAAACATAACTGCTAAAACCAAGTCCAAGAATTAATCCTCCACATATGCCTGGAATTCCCGATTCATACAAAGCGCTAAAAAATTGTTTTTTATAAGTCGCAATTAAAAAAATACTTACTGTCAAAATAAAAAAAAGCTGTCTCCAAAATAAAATCTGCCAAAGAGTAGCGCCTTCAAATGATTTAACAATTAATCCTCCAAAACTTAAACAGCATGCTCCTAAGAAAATAAGTACTGGCCCTGGTATTTTTAATAAAAAATTCATTGTATCTGATTTAGTATATTTTCTGTTTCAAACCTGTATAACTTATAAAGATTTTCAGCTTCTTTAAGATCAATTAATTTAAATTTAACTTTAGTTCCAGGTGGTAGTTGTACTATTTTGTCATAGTCAGCACTTATAACTACTGCTATTTTTGGATATCCACCTATAGTTCCATGGTCTGACAACATTACAATAGGATTGCCGTCTGCAGGCACTTGTATCACTCCCTTTATCAATCCTTCTGATCTAATATTTGTATCCACTATATTTTCTAGCTTACTACCTTCTAGTCTCATCCCCATTCGATCTGATAATTTTGAAACTTTAAATTCTTCAGATAAAAATATTTTTTTTGCTTTTTCAGAAAAATAATCATAATTAGTACCTTTGATAACTCTAATAAATTCAATTTTTGAATTTAAATAATTTATTTTTTTTTTGTGGAAACTTTCTTTTATATCGTTTAAAAAAATTTTTTGATTATTAGTAAATTTTTCACCGTTGTTAGGGCCTATTTTTGCTTTAGTATTAACTGAATAACTGTTCCAAAAAGAATCTATTTTATATCCACCTTGTATACTTAAATACCCATAAACAGATCTATTAGTCGAAATTATATCTAACTGATCACTATCCTCTAAAACATAGGATTGATAACAATTTCCTTTTTCAATAATTGAGTTTTTTCTAATTATATTAAAATTCACATCTCCAGTTATTACAAAATTAGCCTTGGAATTATTTAGCCTTAATAATGGTCCTTGAAGTGCAAATTCTATTACAGCCGATGTTTGCTTGTTTCCTACAAGTTTATTTGAAATTAGTAAATTTCTCTTATCCATTGCGCCACTAAAAGGTATGCCAATGTGATAGAGAGAATTCCTTCCAGAATCTTGGTATGTTGTGTTTATTCCTGATCTTAATACTTCAAAATATGTTTTAGTCATTCCAATTCAAATATTCCTTTTTAGAAATTTTAAAAAAATTAATAGTATCTCCTGGTTTAATTAGTGCTGGATCATTAGCATTTGATTTATTAAAAACTTTTTGTGGCGTATTTCCAATGATGTTCCATCCTCCAGGACTTTCAAATGTATATATGTTGCAAAATTGCTCAGTTACACCTATGGCACCCATAGGAACTTTTACTCTTGGTGTTTCTAATCTTTTAAATCTTAACTTTTCATCTGTATCACCCAAAAATGGCATACCTGCAATAAAACCTGTCATATAGCAATAATATTTTTTTTCTAAAAATTTTTTTATAATTTCTTTTTCTGAAATATTAAAACTTGAACACAATCTTTTTATATCCAAAGCAAACTCTTCATCAAAACAGATAGGTATTTTTATATTTTCAAATTGTTCATTTTGAATGTCTTCAATTTTGATGTTTAGTATTTTTTCCTTTAAAATTTGAAAATTTGTTTCAGACAAATCAAATGAAATAATTAATTTATTATAAGATGGTGAAATGTTTGTAATTCCTTTTAATTTTATTTTTTGAATATTTTTAAAGAAATTTATTACTTTTTTGTTAATTTCTTTATTTACTTCCTCTCCAAAATCGCAATAAAGAGCAGCGTCACCAAGATTAGTTATATTTTTTATCATAGCGTGGTATAGTCTTTTAATACTATGGAAATTAATATCAATTGTGATTTAGGGGAAAAATCAAAAATCCATTCAAATAAAAATGATCCTGCTTTATTAAAAATAGTAAATTCAGCTAATGTTGCATGTGGATACCATGCTGGAGATAATGAGAGCATGAGTCAAGTTATCACAATTTCTAAAGAAAATGGAGTAAGTATAGGAGCTCACCCGTCCTTTAAAGACCCAGAAAACTTTGGAAGAAAAAGAATGAATTTAGAATTTTCAGAAATAAAAAAGCTAATCTTTGATCAGTATGAAATTTTACAAACAATAGCTGATAAGCATGGGGAGACTGTGACTCATATTAAACCTCATGGTGCTCTAAACAATATGGCTTGTGAAGATATTGACTTAGCAACTACTTTAGCAAAAACTATATTTGATATTAATAAAGATTTAATTTACCTAGTCCCAACAGGATCAAAAATGGAATTAGCGGCAAAAAAACTAAATATGAAAGTTGCGTGTGAAATATTTGCAGATAGAAATTATGAAGATGATGGAAACCTTGTTTCCAGAAAAAAACCAAATGCATTAATCACCGATCCAGAAGTTGCTAAGAAACATGTTTTAAGTATGGTACAAAACCAAGCTTTGAATTGTTTTTCAGGTAAACAAATACCATGTAAAATTGACTCTGTTTGTATTCACGGTGATAACAAAAGTTCGTTGGAAACTGCAAAGTCAATAAAAGAAAATCTTAAAGCAAACGGTCTTACATTAATACAATTAAACAAAATGAAAAAATTTATTTAAAATGTTTTATAAAATAATAATAATTATTATTTTTTCATTAATATTCTCAACAAAATTATCTGCTGATACTAACAAAAATAATAACCTAAAAGAATTGCCAGGAACAGGGTATGAAACAGGAAAACTAAGCAAATTTCAAAAAGGTCTCAAATTAGTAAAAAAAGGTATAAAACTAGATAAAAAAGATAAATCAGAAAAAGCAAAGAAAAGTTATAAAAAGGCTTTTGAATATTTTATGAGTGAGCATAATGAAAACTCTTCTAATCCTGATGTAATTAATTATCTTGGTTATATTTCAGAAAAGCTTGGTGATAAAAAAAATGCAGAAATTTATTATTTATTAGGTTTATCTATTGACCCAAATCACATCGAACTCAACGAACTGTTATTTAAACTTTATGTTCAAACAAATAGAGTTGATCTAGCAAAAGAAAGATTAAAAGCACTAGAAAATTGTAATTGTAGCCAATATCAATTATTAAAAAAAATTATAGTTCAATAAATATACTCACCGCACTAAAAAGTGCGGTGAGTATTATCAATTAAAAACGATATTTATTTACCTGAAGATAGGTTATGAATTATAGCGCCTAAAGCAGCACCAATAATCCACGCGTATCCACCTAGACTTGATAAAGATGGATGCCAAACAGTTGCAACTGAAAAAACACCTGCAATTATCCATGCCACAAATGCTTTTGTATTCCAACCGTCATTGTAGTAATAAGCTCCTCTTGGTGAAGATGAGAATAGATCACTTTCTTTAATCTTTTGTTTCTTGATTATGTAATAATCTACAATCATAATTCCATACACAGGTGCTAGAATTGCTCCTAGTGTATTTACAAATGGAAACATTCCAACTTGGCTTATGAAAGAAACCCATAAAGCACCAATTATAAAACCAACTATTGCAGTAATTAAACCACCTGTTCTGAAGTTAATTTTATCAGGCATTAAGTTTGATAAATCGTAGGCTGGTGGAACAAAGTTTGCTACTAAGTTTATACCAATTGTTGCTGCAAAAAATGCAAATGCTGCAATAACAGTTAAACCTAAATGTCCAACTCTTTCAACAATATCCGTTGGGTTAGTTAATGTTTCACCAAATACTGCTACGGTACCCGCAGTTACCATTAAAGCAATAAATGAAAATAAAACTATATTTCCTGGAAGACCCCAAAGATTTCCTTTTCTCATTTCTGCTTCATTTTTAACGAAACGTGAGAAATCTCCAAAGTTAATTACTACAGCAGCAAAATATGCAACCATAGTTCCAAATATAGCTAGGAATGCTCCAAAAGAACTGCCTTCATAGCTTCCTGTTCCTGCAAAAATGTTTCCTACCTCAGAAAGTAAACCTCCGCCTGCTTTTGACCAAATCATAATCATTAATATTATCATGATTGCATAAACCGCAGGTCCAGCAAAGTTTAAGAACTTTCTAATTAATTCAATACCATTCCAAAATAACCAAACTTGGAAACCAGCAACAATAATGAATGATATCCACATGGTGCCATCCATACCAAGGAATTGACTTCCTCCGCCTTCGGCTCCTAATGCTCTAAATAACAATGCAACAGCAGTAGCTGCAAAATATGTTTGTGCTCCATACCAAAACATTGCAACAATACCTCTGGTCATTGCAGGAAAGTTTGCTCCTGTTATTCCCATACTTACTCTTGCAAATACTGGATATGGTATTCCATGTTTAACACTCGGCTTACCTGAAAGGTTAACCAGCCACATAATAAAAAAACCAGCTAAAATTATTGCTAGAAATACAGCCCATCCATTAAGGCCATACGTTAAGAACAAAGATGCTGCCAAAGTATATCCAAATAAACTTTGTACATCATTTGCCCATACATTAAAGATTTCAAACCATCCCCAATTTTTATCTTTTTTGGGTGTTGGTGCTAAATCTTTATTATATAATTTTGAAGATCTTGCCATCTTCCCTCCTTGTTGTTGTTAACGCTAAACAATTTGATGAGTAATGTAAATAATTAATTACCATGTGTAAATTAGCTTTAGTTTGCAACAATAAAATACTCAAAATGGTTTATTATTTTTTCTATTTTCTCTAATTGATATTTTGGACCATTTTTTGTGGAAGCCACAAAGCAATCTCAGGAAAAATTATTATCACAAAAACAGCTACTATCATTAATAGGAATAATGGAAATGCGCTTCTTGCAATATAACCCATATCTTTATTTGCCATTCCTTGTAATACAAATAAATTAAATCCAACTGGAGGTGTAATCTGTGCCATTTCTACTACAACTACCAAAAAAATACCGAACCAAATCATATCAAATCCCGCCTGTCTAATCATAGGTTCAATTATTGCCATTGTAAGAACAACTGCTGATATGCCGTCAAGAAACATTCCAAGTATTATATAAAAAACCATTAAAACTATAATTAAAATATAAGGTGAAAGCTCCATACCCTCTATCCAAATTGCTAAATTTCTAGGAAGTCCAGTAAAGCCCATGGCAAGAGAAAGAAAACTAGAACCTGCTAGAATAAATGCAATCATACATGATGTTTTTGTTGCACCTAATAAAGATTCTTTGAATGTTTGTATTGTTAAACTTTTTTGTAAGTATGATAACAATAGTGCACCCACAACTCCAAGAGATGCTGCTTCTGTCGCCGTTGCAATTCCAGTATATATAGATCCTATTACTGCCAATATTAATATTATAACAGGTAAAAGTTTTTTTGAACGACGAATTTTTTCAAAAAGAGAAAAATTTTCAAAAGATTTAGGCATTAATTTTTTATTAATTAAAGACCAAACAATTACATAAAACATAAATAATATAGCGATCATTATTCCAGGTAGAATTCCAGCAATAAATAATTTTGCTATAGATTCTTGAACTGTGACGCCATAAATAATTAAGATTATAGATGGTGGTATTAACAAGCCTAAAGTCCCAGAACCCGCAAGGCTTCCTAGTAATATTTTTTCTGGATAATTTCGTTTTCTTAGTTCGGGAATTGACATTTTACCAACAGTTGCAACGGTAGCAGCAGAAGATCCAGATATTGCTGCAAATAAAGCACATCCAACCACATTTACATGAATTAATCCTCCTGGAAGTTTTTGCATCCATGGAGATAAACCTTCAAATAAATTTTCAGATAATTTTGTCCTAAACAATATTTCACCCATCCAAACAAACAATGGCAATGCAGTAAGTGTCCAAGAAGAAGTAGTTCCCCATATTGTAGTAGCCATAGCATCTCCTACTGGTCTTGATGTAAATAGCATCATACCAAAAGCAGATACTCCAATCATACTAATGGCTACCCAAATACCAGTGCCTAGAAAAAACAACAAAATGCTAATAAAAAATATTGTTAAAAATATTTCAGTCATTTTTTTTAAAAATTTTTAAAATTAGTTGATGAGATATACATATAAAAAAAATTGTAGAACCTAGGGCGACACTAGTTTGAGGAATCCA
This sequence comes from uncultured Pelagibacteraceae bacterium, assembly GCA_902550285.1. Lineage (GTDB taxonomy): Bacteria > Pseudomonadota > Alphaproteobacteria > Pelagibacterales > Pelagibacteraceae > Pelagibacter. The sequence goes on from CACCYQ010000002.1 coordinate 11,141, forward strand.
AATTAAAATTTCATCTGCACCCTCACTTCTTTCCTGAAACTTATATGAAATTATAAGCATTTTAATAAAATAGTAGGCTAAGTAACCTGAAAAATATGTAGCAATGATTAGACACCACATTTCTAAAAAAATTTTTTTTGTTTTAGAAACTTTTTCTAAAAATAAAGTTATTCTTATGTGTCCACCTTCAACAAAAGTATAAGCTAAAGCAAAAAAAGATGCTGCTGCCATACAATATCCTGAATACTCTGCCAATCCTCTAATATAAAAACCAAATATTCTTGAAGATATTCCAATTAAAATAAATACAGCTACAAAAATTAAAAAAACTGAAGCAATAAATCCAGAAAAATTGTATAATTTTCTTAAGTTCTTATCTATTGATTTAAGCATTATTTTGATTAAGGCCATCATAAATAGATGGCCTTAATAAATTAGATAATTAATTATAAGATGCTAAAACCGCTGCACCTCTAGAACCAGCCTTATCAGACCATTCTTGTGACATTTTTGCTCCAACTTCTTCAAAATGCGCTTTTAATTGTGCATTTACTTTTCCAACTGCCATGCCTGCATCTGCTAAAGCTTTTTTGTCTGCAACATTGCCTTTTTTAGATAAATTCCAGCCTTTTCTTTCTGCTAAAGCTGCTTGTTGCATAACTAGATCTTGCGTAGCACTATCAAGTTTATTCCATGCATCTTTGTTTACTATCACCATATTTTTTGGAAACCATGCTGCAATATCGTAAAAATATTTTACACCATTTTCCCATATTTTTTTGTTTTTGCCTGTTGTTGGTGAAGTAATCATACTTTCAACTGCGCCTGTTGAAAATGCTTGACTGATTTCAGCAGCTTCAATTTTGGTAGGTGCCATTCCTGTAAGTTCAGCAATTCTTATTGTTGCAGAATTATATGCTCGAAATTTTAAACCTTTTAGATCGTCTACACTATTAATTGCCTTTTTACTGTACAATCCTTGAGCAGGCCACGGCACTGCATACAAAAATACAAGTCCCTTAGAGTCCAAACTTTTAACAATTTCATCTTTCGATGCTTTATAAAGTTTCATTGCATCCGAATAAGAAGTTGCTAAAAAAGGTTGAGAGTCTATTTCTAACAAAGGATCTTCTTTACCCAATGCTGACATAAACCTTTCACCTATTTGTGCTTGTCCAGTTCTAACGGCTCTGAAAATTTCTCCACCCTTAAATAGTGATCCACCAGGGTGAGTCACAATTGTTAACTTTCCACCACTTTTCTCAGTAACATTTTTAGCAAACTCTGTTGCATTTGCAGAATGAAAATTTCCCGCTCCATATGCAAGTGCCATATCCCATTTTTCAGCTAGAGATACGCTTGAAAAAATTACTAGAGAAGCAATAGTAGATAAAAAATATTTAAATAACTTCATTTATCCTCCATTTATAATTTCTCTATTTGATTATGTTAAAAAAATTAAATCAATAAGAAATTTCTACTACTTTTGATTGAATACAAAAAAAAATACTATATTATAGAATTATCTTGTTAGAAGAATCTATAGTTTTAGTTCAGATAATTTTTATTGATGTAATAATGGCTGCTGATAATGCCATTATAATTGGAATGATTGCTGCAAGCTTTGCTCCAAAACATAGAAATCAAATTATACTGTGGGGAGTTATAGGTGCTTTAATTTTTAGAATCATATTTGCTTTCTTTGCTTCTTATTTATTTGGATTTCCATATATAAAAATTATTGGTGGTCTTTTATTAATTTGGATAGTAAATGATTTGAGAAGAGATTTATTCAATTTCAAAAAGATAAAATCACCGACTAAAGTATCTAAAGAACCATCTTATATTCAGAGTGTTTATAAAGTTTTGTTTGCAGACATCACTTTAAGTTTTGATAACGTAATTGGAGTAGTCGGTGCAGCTAAGAATAATTATAATTTAATGATATTTGGATTATTTTTGTCAGTTGTTTTAGTTGTTACTCTTGCAAGATATTTTGCAGAACAGATTAAAAATCATCAATGGTTTGGTTACTTGGGATTATTTATAATTTTAATTGTTGCTTTACAATTAATAATTGGTGGCTTAGTAGATTTAAATATTTTACAAATAAATGAAGGTTTTAAAAAATTCTTTTAACAATTAAGACTCATTATTTGTGTCAAAGTTTTTTAATCTTTTTTCTATCGAATCTTTTTTTTCACAAAGACTATTACATGCAATCTCAAATCTTTTTTGAAGCTCTTTTGCTTCAGTGAAATTGGACCTTTCTAGCTTTATATCAATTAACATGTAAAGTGCTTCTTCATTTTTTGGATCTAATAACAATGTTGTATTTACATTTTTTAATTCTTCATTTTCATTTTCTTCAATTTCAAAAATTTTTGCAAGATATAAATATGATTCTGCATGTTTTGGATTAAAAACAATATTTCTTTGAAACAAAAATTTTGATTTTTCATATTTTTTTTTGTTGAACAAATTCTTTGCTTCTGCAAAAAAACTTTCTTTAGATGAAGCATTATTGAAATTCAAAAAGAATAAAAATATAGTAAATGCAAAGAGAGTTTTCATAAATTTATCAACATTATCTATATCTAATTATTAAAAAATTCTAAAGTATATTTTTGCATATAATAAAGCTTTCTTTAGATTCTTTTCGGCTTGCTTGAGGCTTATATATTCTAATTTCTTTAAAAGTACTTTTGGCCTCCTTAACAATATCATTAAATGCAGCCCCCATGAAAATTTTAGAAACAAATATACCTTTTGAATTTAATATTTCTCTAGAAAATTCAATTGCAGATATACAAAGCTCTCCGGTTGAAATTGAGTCTACATATTTATTTCCTGTAGTATTGGCTGCCATATCTGAGAGGATAACATCTACTTTATTTTTAAAATAATTTTTTATTTTATTTTGATAGCTGGTGTCCGTAAAATCTCCTACAATTTGAAATGTATTTTCTATTTGCTCTATATGTTGAGTATCTATAGATAAAATTTTACCATTTTTAATTTTTTTTGCAGCGTATTGTGACCAACTTCCTGGGGCTGCGCCTAAATCTATTAATGAAATTCCATTTTTAAAAATTTTGTACTTTTCATCTATTTCTTTTAATTTAAAAACTGCCCTGGATCTATAGCCTTCTTTTTTTGACATTCTAACATATAAATCTCTTCTTTGTTTATTGATCCAGTTTTTTGATATTTTGTTTTTTGGCAATTACTTATTAAATCTTAATTTTTTTTTTATATTTTTTCCATCAAGAGTTTCGATTTCGCTTAAATATTCTTTGTTATATCTTATGTGATCATTATTCTTTCCAGCTAAGTGTATTATTCCTATTTTGTGATGTGGCAAGTAATACTCCACAAGAGTATTTTGAATTTGATCATATTTTAATTTATTTATTAAAGTCCAATTACAGTAAGCAGGTAGTATTTCCACTGGAAGCTCATCAACATAAATAGTTATATTCATAGCAATTTGTTCTGATCCCCAAATTTTTCCCTTGCTTAAAGCTTGTTTTAAATTTTTTTGCCATACTTGCCAATGAGGAGCATTTTTTTCTAATGAAAATACCCCTATATTTAAATGAGGCATTAATGCAACTTTTCTTGCTATTTTTTCTGAAAAACCCGATGATTTGGCATGTTTGTAGTTTTGTGATTTTATTGTTGCGAGACTTTTTAAAAACCACTCTGCACGTAACACTCTACCGTACGATCGATCTGCAGAAGTTGATATTGCCAATTTATTATTATTGCATCCCTTAAAATAAAGTTCTATTGCTTCCCAGGAATTTACCCACGCATCTGCATCTATCCATAAATATTTCTCATATCCAGGGAAATAGTTTGGAATAAAAGCTCTTGATACCTGACTTTTTAGCCATTCTTTTTGACCAATTTTGTGTTTTGGCACTTCAATATCCCAATTTGCATCTTTAATTTCGTCTACTTTTTTTGAAAGGGATTCAACTTCATTATTTTTAAGTCCTGCATTTAAAATACATATTGCAATGTTTTTACTTTCTTCAAATCTTTTTATTGAATCAATCAGCTCATTTAATAATTCAAAATAATTAGAATCTGCAAGAGAAATAATTACATTTTTTTTCATTATAAAATATCTTCATGTTCATTATTTTCATCTTGAAAATTATATTTTTTTCTTATTTTAAGATAATGAATTGTACTTATTGGTATTATTAAAAAGTAGACTAATGCTGATAAAACTATAGCATTAAAAGTATAGATCAAAATTAAACCAAAATAAAAAACTATTCCCAACAATAGAAAAATTGTAAAATTTCTTTGTACTTTAATTTTTTTAAATGAATAAGTAGGTATTTTGCTAATTAAAAGTATAGAAACTACAATAAAAAGAATTGGTACAAAAAAATCGTAATTTAATTTTATTATTTGAAACTCACTAAAACTATAAACTAATGGCATAAGAACAAGCACTCCTCCAGCCGGAGATGGTATTCCTTCAAAAAAATTATCTCTCCAGGATGGGTCTGCTTCTGAACTTACATTAAATCTTGCTAGTCTCAGCGCTACACACATAACATATATCAGACAAATCAACCAACCTATTCTCCCTATTTGATTTAAAGACCAAAAATACATTATAAATGCCGGAGCAACACCAAAACTAATTACATCTGTTAAAGAATCTAATTCTTTACCAACTCTAGATGTTCCTTTTATGAGTCTTGCAATACGACCATCAAGACCATCTATAATGGCTGCAACAATTATAGCTATTATTGAAAATTGAAAATTTCCATCGAATGCAAATTTTATAGAACTTAAACCAATGCAAACACCTACTAAAGTAAACATATTCGGCAATATAACTCTTGTTTTTTTATCAGAAACTAGTTTAATTTTATTTTTTGGTTGTTCCATTTATTATTTTTTTGCAATCAATGTTTCTCCTGCAATTGTTTTTTGGTTAATTTTAACTAGTGGTTTATAATTTTCGTAAAATATATCAACTCTACTACCAAATCTGATCATACCTATACGTTCTCCTTGTTTAAGTTCTTGATCTTTTGAAACTTCAGTAACTATTCTTCTTGCAATCAATCCTGCTATTTGCACAACAATTATTTCTTCTCCTAAATTGTTTTTAATTTTATAGTAATTTCTTTCATTGTCCTCACTAGCTTTATCTAGCGATGCATTTATAAATTTTCCCGGTTTATAAAAAATTTCAGAAACAGTTCCTGAACATGGTGTACGATTAACATGGCAGTCAAATACATTCATGAAAATACTAATTTTATTGTACTTTTTGTTTTCAAGTCCAAGCTCTTTTGGTCCATTTGTTTCTAATATTTGTAATATTTCTCCATCTGCAGGACTTATTAAATAGTTTTCATCTTCTATAGAAACTCTATCTGGATCTCTAAAGAAATAATAACACCAAATTGTTAGAACTAAGCCTATGAAACCTAAAAAGCCATTAATTAAATATAGAACAATTGTTAATACTACAAATATTACTATAAATCTGTATCCCTCGTTATGCAGTTTTGGAAATATTTTATCTATCATGATCGTATATTTGGCAATTTTAGAGTAATATGTATATAAGATGGTGAAATTCAACTATTAAGATACATCTAAATTATGAGCAAAATTAAGGTAAAAAATCCAATTGTAGAGCTAGATGGTGACGAAATGACCAGAATAATTTGGAAATTTATAAAAGATAAATTAATTTTTCCTTATTTGGATCTAAAAATTGAATATTACGACTTAGGCATGAAGAGTCGTGATGAAACTGGAGATCAAATAACTATCGATTGTGCTAATGCAATTAAAAAAAATGGTGTTGGAATTAAGTGTGCAACAATAACTCCTGATGAAGGAAGAGTAAAAGAATTTAATTTAAAAAAAATGTGGAGATCTCCAAATGGGACAATAAGAAATATATTGGGTGGAACAGTTTTTAGAGAACCTATAATGTGTAAAAATATTCCAAAATTAGTTCCTAGCTGGACTAATCCAATTTGTATAGGCAGGCATGCTTTTGGCGATCAATATAGAGCAACAGATTTTAAAGTTCCAGGAAAAGGAAAATTAGAAATGAAATGGACATCGGAAGATGGAAAAGAAAAAAAAGAATTTGAAGTTTTTAACTTCCCTGGACCAGGAGTTGCTTTATCAATGTATAACTTGGATCAATCCATAAAAGATTTTGCCAGGGCGTGTATGAACTATGGTCTGAATAGAAAATGGCCTGTTTATCTATCTACAAAAAATACAATTTTAAAAAAATACGATGGCAGATTTAAAGATTTATTCCAAGAAGTTTATGAGAAGGAATTTAAGCAAAAATTTGAAGAAAGAAAAATAACTTATGAACATAGATTAATTGATGACATGGTTGCATGTGCAATGAAATGGAATGGAAACTATATTTGGGCATGTAAAAACTATGATGGTGATGTTCAATCCGATACAGTTGCTCAAGGATTCGGATCATTAGGTCTAATGTCAAGTGTATTAATGACCCCAGATGGTAAAACTTTAGAAGCTGAAGCTGCACATGGCACAGTAACCAGACATTATAGATTACACCAACAAGGTAAAGAAACCTCAACCAACCCAGTAGCTTCGATATTTGCCTGGGCAAGAGGACTTTATCATAGAGGTAAATTAGATGGAAATGACGAATTAAAAAAATTTGTAAAAAATTTAGAAAAAGTTTGTATAGAAACAGTCGAAAGTGGATCTATGACAAAAGACTTGGCCATTTTGATTGGTCCATCTACAAAATACCTAACTACTAATCAGTTCTTAGATAAAATAGAAAACAATTTAAAGAAAAAACTAAATTAAGGATTTTATCTTAGCAAAAGCTTCTTCAATTTTAGAAATATCTGTACCTCCGGCTTGAGCAAAATCAGGTCTGCCGCCGCCTCCCTTACCTCCTATTAATTCCGAACCTATTTTTACAAATTTTACAGCATCATATTTATTTGTAAATTTATTTGTAACACCAACTGCTAATCCAATTTTTCCATCTTTAGATGCAAATATAATAACAATACCTTCACCTATTTCTTTTTTTCCGCTGTCTACTAGTTTTCTTAAATCTTTTGGTGGAAGATCTATTATTTTTTGAAATCTGACTTTAACGCTATTTATTGTTTCATCTTTAATAATATTTTTTGATTTATCACTTAAAACATTTTTAACAGAAAGTTGATCATGCTGTTTATTTAAATTTTTAATTAGGTCATTTTGGTTCTTATTATCTAAATTTGGATTTCCACCAAGTTTAACTATTTGTTCTGAAAGATTTTTTATAATTTCTTCATTTTTTTGCATTGATAAATCAGATAATTTTTCTTTTTTTGTTAAAAATTCCTCTAGTTGTTTATCTCTAAGTGCTTCTACTCTTCTAATTCCAGCAGCAATTGAGGACTGACTAACAATCTTAAATTTGCCAATATCTCCAGTATTTCTAACATGCGTTCCACCACAAAGCTCAGTTGAAAAATATCTTTCCTTTTCATTCCCCATTGAAAGAACTCTGACTTCATCGCCATATTTTTCTCCAAATAAAGCTAAAGCACCATTATCTACTGCCTCTTTTGGTGTCATTAATCTTGTTTTTACTTCTGATTTTGTTTCAACCATTTCATTTACAAATGTTTCAATTTTAACTATCTCGTCATTTGAGATAGGTTTCATATGGCTAAAATCAAATCTTAGTCTATCTGGCGCAACCAAAGATCCTTTTTGAATAACATGTTTTCCCAAAACTCTTCTTAAAGATTCATGAAGTAGATGAGTTGCGGAATGATAAGCTCTTATATTATCTCTTCTCTCAACATCTATTTTCATTTCTACATTATCGTTGAGTTTAATTGATCCATTTTGAACTTTTCCATAGTGAACAAAAAGATCCCCAAGTTTTTTTTGAACATCTTCAACTTTAAATTTAAAATCACCAGAAATGATTAATCCAGTATCACCTATTTGACCGCCAGATTCTCCATAAAAAGGTGTTTGATTTAAAACCATCATAGCTTCATCACCTTTATTTAAACTTTTTACTTCTTTACTATCTTTAATTAAAGAAACTACTATTCCCTCAGCTTGATTTGTTTCATATCCCAAAAATTCAGTTGGTTCTAACTTGTCTTTAATTTCAAACCAGATTTCATCAACTGAACTATCTCCTGAACCTTTCCAATTTTTTTTTGCAAGCTCTCTACTTTGCTGCATTAATGATTTAAATTTAGTATGATCAACTGTTAGTGATTTGCTTTTTAAAATATCTTCAGTTAGATCTAAAGGAAAACCATATGTATCATAGAGTTTAAAAGCTATTTCACCTGGTAGAACTTTATCTACTTTGCTAACTTCTTCACTTAAAATTTTCATACCTCTTTCAAGAAGAACTAAAAATTTTTCTTCTTCTGCTCTTAACGTTTCTTTTATTAAAGACTCTGCTCTTTTGAGCTCAGGATAATTTCCTGACATTTCATTCATTAATGTTTTAAATATATTAAAAAATATTGGCTCTTTAGCACCTAAAAAATGAGAATGTCTCATTCCTCTTCTCATTATTCTTCTAAGAACATATCCTCGCCCTTCATTAGATGGAAGAACACCCTCTGCTATCAAGAAAGAGCTTGCCCTTAAATGATCAGCTATAACTCTAAAGCTTGATATATTTTTGTCATTAGGTTTTGTTTTTATAGCATCGGCAGTTGAGTTAATTAACTTAATAAAATGATCTGTTTTATAGTTGTCATGCGTGCCTTGTAACAATGCAGTTATTCTTTCTAAGCCCATACCAGTATCAACCGAAGGTTTTGGCAGATTTATTCTTTTATCTTTTGAAACCTGTTCAAATTGCATAAAAACTAAATTCCAAATTTCTATGTATCTATCTCCATCTTGATCTTTTGTGCCTGGCAGCCCTCCTTTTAAATGATCTCCATGATCATAAAATATTTCAGAACATGGTCCGCATGGCCCAGTTTCACCCATAGACCAAAAATTATCTGATGTAGAAATTTTAATTATTCTGTCTTCACCAAATCCAGTAATTTTTTTCCAAAGATTTAAAGCCTGCTCATCCTCATTAAAAACAGTAAAATAAAGCTTATTTTTATCTAATCCAAAATCTTTTGTTATTAAATTCCATGCTAACTCAATTCCTCTATCCTTAAAGTAATCTCCAAAAGAGAAATTGCCTAACATTTCAAAAAAAGTGTGGTGTCTTGGTGTGTATCCAACATTTTCCAAATCATTATGTTTTCCACCCGCTCTTACACATTTTTGCGAAGTAGTAGCTCTTTTGTAATCTCTTTTTTCTAAACCTGTAAATACGTTTTTAAATTGTACCATTCCAGAGTTAGCAAACATTAATGTTGGATCATTATTTGGTACTAAATTACTTGACTCAACTACCTCATGATCATTTTTCTCAAAATATTTAAGAAAAGCGCTTCTTATTTCATTTAGTGATTTGTCAGCCATACTTTCAAAATACAGCTTTTTTTTTTGATGTCTAGACACTATAGGGAAAAAAGGCGCTTAAATAAGCGCCTTTTTAGATAACTAAAAGTTAAATACTAATTTTTTTTAGATGGTATTTCGTCTTTTTCTTCTGCTTTCACTTTTTCTTGATCGATAGGGTTTCCTTCAATCTTTTTTGAAATAAGACCAGCTTTTTCTCTTATGGTCATTTCTATTTCAGCAGCAGCTTTTGGATTTTGTTCAAGATAAAGTTTTGCATTTTCTTTTCCTTGTCCAATTTTTTCACCTTTGTAGGCATACCAAGCCCCAGCTTTTTCTACAATCTCAGCTTTTGCCCCAAGGTCTATTAACTCACCAGTTTTACTAATTCCTTTTCCATACATTAGATCGAATTCAACAACTTTAAATGGTGGGGCAACTTTGTTTTTAACTACTTTTACTCTAGTAGAATTTCCAATAATTTGCTCTTTATCTTTGATGGCGCCTATTCTTCTAATATCCATTCTAACTGATGAATAGAATTTTAGTGAATTACCACCTGATGTTGTTTCTGGGCTTCCAAACATTACACCAATTTTCATTCTAATTTGGTTAATAAAAATAACCATTGTGTTCGTTCTAGAAATTGAACCAGTTAATTTTCTTAACGCTTGAGACATTAATCTTGCTTGAAGACCAACATGGTGATCTCCCATATCACCTTCTATTTCAGCTCTTGGAGTTAATGCTGCAACAGAGTCCACCACAAGAACCGACATTGAGCCAGATTTAATTAATGTGTCAGTAATTTCTAAAGCTTGTTCGCCAGTATCTGGTTGGGAAATTAGTAATTCTTCAGTATTTACGCCTAATTTCTTGGCATAAACTGGATCTAATGCATGTTCTGCATCAACAAATCCGCAAATACCGCCAGCTTTTTGTGCTTCAGCAACAACTTGAAGCGCAAGTGTTGTTTTTCCAGAAGACTCTGGACCATAAATTTCAACAATTCTTCCTTTTGGAAGTCCGCCAATTCCTAGAGCAAGGTCTAAACTTAGAGATCCTGTTGAAATTGACTCAATGTCCATTGCTTTTTGCTGTCCTAGCTTCATTACAGAACCTTTTCCAAAATTATCTGTAATTTGGCTGATTGCAGCTTCTAAAGCTTTATTCTTTTCTTTGTTTTCTGAATCTTTCTCTTTAGTAGATTTAACTACCTTTAAATTATTCTTTATCATTTATTGCCTCTTTTTTTTCATTTTTTAACATTCGAATCATACATTTAAATGTACACATTTTGTTCTCATTAGCAATATATTTTTAAAAATTAGCAAAAAAAGCCTCTATTTATCTAAGTTTTAGATAGTCGCTATGAAGCAAACCAATAGATTTTAAAAGATTGTACTGAGATAAGAGATAATTTCTCTCTGAGTTTGCCAAAGAAATCTGAGCATTAAGTAATAAAGAATTTGATTGAATAACATCTAAAGTAGACCTTTTGCCAAGTCCTCTTTCATATTCACCCGTAATACCTTCGTTAGCAATTTCAGCTGCTTCAACTTGAGATCTAACAGATTCTAAAAGGCTTTTCGATGACTGTAGGTTTGACCATGCGCTCGCAACATTGGTTTCGTTATTTTTAATTGCATAATCATATAATAATCTTTTTCTAGTTTTTAGGTTTTTATTTTTATTAAGTGTGGCTATATTTTTTCCTCCTGAATAAAATGGCCAAGAAACAGTTGCTTTTAAAACATCTTTTTCTTTCTCATCATATGTTGAGCTTAAATCTTCAGAATGAGTTCTTTCAAAACTCAAACTTGCGGTAGGCGTTAAATCAGATCTAGCAATTTGGACGTCTTGTTCTGATTGTTCAAATTCTATTTTAGCAATAATTACATCAGGATTATTTATTTTTGATAAATCAACTGATGAATTTAAAGTTTCTGGAATTTTAATAAATACATTTGAGTTTTTTTTTAAATTATTTATGTCTTGCAAAGGACCAATAACATTTTCATAATTTAGCTTATTAGTTATTACTTCATTTTGTGATTGAATTAAATTTGCCTTTGCTCCTGCAAGTGAGGATTCGGATTGTGCTAAATCAGCAAGAGAAATTTCTCCTTTATCTAGCCTTATACTATCAGTTTCAACCTGTCTTTCTAATAAGTTTACATTTCTTTCGTTTATTATTTTTTTTTTATTAGCCAATATTAGTCCTGTAAAAACTTCTATAGCTTTGTATAAAATATCTTGTTCTTTTTTTAATAATTTTGCTTCTGCTAAAATTATTCCAGACTTATTTTTTTTATAATCAGCGCCTCTTCCAAAGTCTATTAATGTCTGATCAATTTTAATTGATTTACTTAATGGATTTACATCATTAATTGAGGCATTTGATCCATCTTGATTTGTAAGTTTATTGGTTTCTTCATTGCTCTTCGTTCCACTTATAGTAAAAGTTGGCAAATAATTACTTCTTGATATTTTTAAATCTTCTTTAGATACATTAATATTTTCTCTTTCAGCATTTAATTCTTTATTGTTTTTGTAGGCTAGTGATAAAGCTTCATTTAATGAAGTAGAAAAAGCATGTTGTGAATTTAAAATTATTAAACAAAATATAAATAATATTTTTTTCATTTTTTGGTATTATTTTTTTTGATCTAAAGGATGGTTTTCTCCATCATTTACAGGTACATTTGATATCTCAAATGGTTTAATGCCCTCAACACAAGCAATATTTATACCATAGATTTTTGGATTACTTCTTGGTCTGTTGTGAGTATGAATACCGCAATTTAAGCAAAAGTAATGTTTGGCGGTGTTTGTATAAAACTGATAAAGTTTCAAATTATTTTCTCCTTTAACAAGTTTAAAATCTTCAGGGCCAATAACTCCAATGATATATCCTTTTCTTTTACACATAGAACAATTGCAACGAAGAATTTTTTCAAATCCCTTTTCAGGAACGTTAATTTCTGCTTCAACACTTCCACAATGACATGTTAATTTTTTCATTTTGAACCTCTCATTAACTATATTTTTGCATTCGTTGGTATATATTTATTATAAACTACAATTGGTAAAAGTTATCCACAATAGCGCAAAATGTGGTTTAGATGTTCACCTTTTGATTCACTTTCGATTCACTTTCAGACTCAAAATACAACCTATTTGACACTAGTGGATAACTCATATAATAATTAGAACAAAATAAGAACATTTATGAGACTTACTATTCCTTATTATCTACATAAAGCCGGCGCAGGTTTTCCATCCCCGGCAACAGATTATATAGAGGAAGATATTGATCTTAATGTTCATTTAATCAAAAATGTCCCAGCAACTTTTATTATAAGGGCTCAAGGCAAATCAATGACTGATATTGGAATTAATGATGGTGATTTATTAGTAGTTGATAAAAGCTTAAATCCTAAGAATTTTTCAACAGTAATTGCAAACGTTCATGATGAATTGGTTGTTAAAAGTTTTGTAAAACATGAGGGTAAAAAATTTTTAACATCTGGATCTAAAGAATTTGAAGATAGAATTTTAATTAATGAAGAAGAAGATGTTTTTATTTGGGGGGTTGTAACTTATGTCATCCATTCAACATACTAAAAAAATAGCTTTGATAGATTGTAATTCTTTTTATGTATCTTGCGAAAGATTATTTAATCCTAAAATAAGAAAAAAACCCGTTGTCGTATTATCTAATAATGATGGTTGTATCATTTCAAGGTCTAATGAGGCAAAAGCTTTGGGCATTAAAATGGGAGAGCCTTATTTTAAAGAAAAAGAAATTATCGTTAAAAATGATGTTCAGGTTTTTTCATCAAACTATTCCTTATACGGTGATATATCAAGAAGAGTAATGAGAACTCTTAAACGTTTCAATTCCGATATAGAAATTTACTCAATTGATGAAGCTTTTTTAGATTTATCAAATTTTCCTGATAACGAAATTGAAGATGTGGGGCGTGAGATAAGAAGCATAGTTTTAAAATGGACAGGTATACCAACAAGCATTGGTATCGCAAAAACTAAAACTTTGAGTAAAGTTGCAAATCATATTGCTAAAAAAAAACAATCTGGTGTTGTTAGCTTAATAGGAATTGAAAACATTGATCCAATATTAGAAAAAGTAGAAATTAATGATGTATGGGGAGTTGGTAAACAACTAACAAAATTTTATCACCAAAATGGAATTTATAATGCTAAACAATTAAAAAATAAATCTAATACATGGATCAAAAAAAGCTCTAATGTTTTAAGTTCAAGAACTGCAATGGAGCTTAGAGGTATTCCTTGTATTGATCTTGAGACAACAACATCAAAAAGAAAAAGTTGTGTTGTATCACGATCTTTTGGACAAAGAATAGAAAAATATCAGGAGTTGAAAGAAGCAATTGCTGGTTATTCTTTAAATGCTTCAGAAAAAATTAGATCAGAGTCTTTGGTTACAAAATCAATAACTGTTTTTGTTAGAACAAGTCCTTTTCAAAATAGATATGGATTTTATTCAAACTCAAAAACCATCGATTTGCCAATCTCTACTAACAATAGCATTGAAATAGTAAAAACAGCTCTTCATGCATTAGCGTCAATTTTTAAAAATGGCTATCGTTATCAAAAAGCAGGAATTATGCTATCTCATTTATCAGAATCTACTAACAATAAAAATTTATTTTCTACTGAAAAAGATGAAAAAATAAATAGTTTAATGAAATCTATTGATAATACAAATTATAGATATGGAAGATCAACTTTAAGCCTTGCAAGTGCCGGGGTTCACAAAAAATGGAATTCAAAAAAAGAATATTGTTCTAGAATTGATACAGCTGATTTTTATTCTTTGCCAACAATAAAAACCCATTAAATCTCTACTCTTTACTTTATAATATCTATATTTAAAATATTTGATAATGAATTATTTAAAGCATTTAAGTTTTCTCTTTTGGATATAATAAATACTAAAATTAATAGTGCCAAAACTAATACTATTGGAATTAGCATAATAATTGAGAGTTTTTGATGAATCAAAAATACATAAACTAATTGAAACAATATAGATCTAACCAGGACTTTTTTTTTAAAAACACTAATAATAGCAAGAGAATGTATAATTAAGTTTTTAAAACTCATTTTTGAAGGTCCAAAATATCTGGTTCCTCTTTCTGATGGTACTGCTGTTCTATCTTTTGCAACTTTAGCAAGTGAACCTGAAAAACTGCTCCAAGTGGCTTTTTCGTTAATCATTTTTTCAATAATTGATTTAGGCAAACAGCTATAATTTCCATATTTGATAGTTTCTCCAGTAAAGGTAAGAGTGATTAATTTATGAATTGAATAACAAAATTTAAATATTAAACCTTCTGATCTTTTTATTCTTTCTCCTACAATCGACTTGTCAGGACTATAATTTAAATTATCAACAAATTGTTTAATTTCTTCAGGTCTATCCTCTCCATCCCCATCCATTGGGATAACATAATCAAATTCTTCTTTTTCAAAAATATGTTTTAAGCCTGTGGCAATACATCTTGTGTGTCCTTGATTGTTTTTCATATTAATAATTTTTATGGAATTTAACTTATCTAAGTTTATTGATATTTCTGGTTTGTTTTCTGTAGAGGCATCATTAATAATAATTACAGAGAATTCATGAGACAAACCTGAAACTTCTGAATTTATAATTTCCAAAAGTTTAATGACTGATTGCCAATCATTATAAACTGGTATCAATAATTTAATTTTCATTAATTTAATGAACTTAAAAATCTAAATAAAGATGCAAATATTCCATGTCCTGAAAGTTCAATGGCTCCAACTATTACAACAAAGAATATAATTTTTTTTGTTTTGGTATTAAGAAATTTATCCATTTGTGCACTATATATTACTTTAAAATCTTCTCTATCAATTTATAATCATTTAAATATAAACAACTTAAACCTTTTTTTTCACCACATAACCAGATGCCTTCTGGAAATTTATCTCTAGAATGCCATTCGGGTATCCACTTTGGTCTATTTTTTAAATGATAAGATAAATTGCCTGCTGTCCATTCATTTCCACCGGTAACCGATAAAATTTTTTCATTTCTATTCTTGTCCCACAACTCTTGGGCTTGCTCAGCAATTTTTTTTCCTGGATAGTCAGTTCTCTTATCTGTTTCAATAATTGAAATATAAGCATATACAAAAGGAGAAAATAAAAATAAAATTACAAAAACTGTAGCAAAATTTTTTATTTTATTAAGATTAATTTTTGAATGAAAAATATATACTAATAAGACTCCAAAAAATAAATAAAAAGGGGTCATCCACATTGTTCTAATTTTAACTCCCATAATCATTGAAGTTAAAAAAACCAAAGCTACGGGAACAATATTTATTATTAATAAAAATAATAATTTTTCATCATTAATTTTAAATTTAGTTTTTAATTTTGTAACTAAAAATAGAAGCATTAAAAAGAAAGGAATTAATATTCCAATTTGCTTTCCTAAAAATATTAAAGGGTGTTTGATATGATTTATAATACTTAGATCACCCGATCCTGTTCTATGAAGTCCATAGGTAACTGTTATGTAATCATTTTCAGTTAGCCAAATTAAATGAGGCCATAGTACTATCAAAAAAGGAATAAAGGATACCAGGCATTTAAAATCAATTTTCTTTTTATAAATCATATAAATTAAAAAAATATCCATCGCTAATCCTAAATAGATAAACAAATATTTTGATAAAAAACCAAATCCTGCAAATAAGCCAACAAGTAGCCAGTCGGTAATTTTATTATTTTTAAATCCTTTCCATAAAAATAAGACTGTAAGTGACCAGAAAGGGATCAAGCAAACATTCACATTAAATTCAGGAGTTGTAAAATTATAAAAGTAAATTCCTTCTAGCAATAAAACTGATAACAAGCAGTAAGCTTTATTTTTAAAAAAATCCTCTGACAGTTTAAAAACAACAAAAAAAGAAATTATTATGCAAATTTGACTTAACAAATAATAAGCCCAATCATTGGAACCAAAAATCTGATAAAAAAATTCAACTAAAAATGCACTCATTGGAGGATGCTTGTTAAAACCCCAGTCTAAATTACTCCCCCAAGCTAAAGCTTCTATGGTATCTAATGGCAAATTATTATTTGTAAAAGCTGGGACTAGTGTCCAGATAATTAAATGGGATGTAAGAAAAATGTAAAAAAAATTTCTTAAATTATTTTTGTTTAAAGCCATTTTTAGCAGTTTATACAAATAATGCTTTCTTGACACTCATTATTTCATGACTATATTCACCCACGTTTAAAATTAGTGTATGGTTAAAATCTCTAAAACTTACATTCCAAAAGATTCAGAAAAATACATGTGCGCAAAACATCTGGCATATTTTAAAAAAAAATTATTAGATTGGAAAAATGATCTAAAGAAATCAAGTAATGAAGCTCTTTATAATAGCTCAATGAATGATAATAGCACATCTGCTGATATAGTAGATCAAGCTAGTTCATATACAGAAAAAAATGTGGAAATGAGAGCTATAAATAGACAAATAAAATTAATTTCAAAAATAGACTCGGCGCTTACTAGAATTCAAAATGGAACTTATGGTTTTTGTGAAGATAGCGGAGAACCTATCGGTCTAAAAAGATTGATGGCAAGACCGGTTGCAACACTTTCTATTGCAGCTCAGGAAAAACATGAAAAAGAAGAAAAAGTTTTTGCTGACGATTAGGGACTAGGAATTATTTCGCCTCGTTTCATAAAGTCAAAACCTTTAATTACAGCTTTTCTTTCTGAAATTTCTAAATACCATTTTGTTAAATTTTTATAATTTTTAAGACCAACGTCATGCCATTCATGCCTAGCTATCCAAGGCCATGTTGCTATATCAGCAATTGAGTAATTTTTTCCAGCCAAAAATTTTGATTCTCCAAGTCTTTCATCCAAATCTTTGTATATTGTTTGTGTAATTTTAAAATATCTTTCTTCCCCAAATTGACTTTTTCCAGGATTATAATGATGAAATTGATGATGTTGACCAATAAATGGTCCAACAATTGCCATTTGAATCATCAGCCATTGATTAATTTTAAGTCTATTATCTTCTTCGTAAAACTTTTTACTTTTTTCACCTAAGTACATTAGGATCGCGCCAGATTCAAAAATTGTCTCCTTATTATTTTTGTGATCTATAATTACTGGAATTTTGCTAAATGGACTTAATTTTCTAAATTCTGGTTTAAATTGCTCATCTTTGAAAATATTTACTTTTGTAACTTTATAGTCCCAGCCAATTTCTTCCAACATTATTCCAATTTTTTTTCCATTTGGAGTATCTGCAGTAAAAAGTTCAATCACCTTTTACACCTAATCTACTTTTAATAGTTTTGGATGATGTAGTGAATTCAAATCTATATTTTTCGTTTGGTCTAGCTAGTGTAAAGCAAGCTCTGGCAGCTAATGCGCCTTCATGAAATCCTGATAAAATTAATTTTAATTTTCCAGGGTAGCTGCAAATATCTCCTACTGCGTATATGCCTTTATGGTTAGTTTCAAATTTTTCTGTGTCAACATTTATTGTTTTATTATCCAAATTGAGTCCCCACTTGGCTATTGGTCCAAGTTGCATTATCAAGCCAAAAAAACCTAAAACAAAATCAGTTTTAAGATTCTTCACTTCCTTATTTTCGTGCTCTATATCAATGCTTTCAAGATTGATTGAGCCTTTCGCATCTTTTAATTGATATTTGGTAAATAGGTTTATTTTTCCTTCTTTTGACAACTTGTACATATTATCTACTGTTGATTGCGCACTTCTAAACTCATCTCTTCTATGAATTAAATTTACTTTAGAATTTCTTGATAATTCAATTGCCCAGTCTAGGGCGCTATCTCCACCTCCAAAAATTGAAACAGTTTTATTTTTAAAAATTGTTTTATCTTTTATTGAATAATAAATTGATTTGTTTTCAAATTTTTCGCAATTTTTTGCAGGAAATTTTCTTGGTTCAAATGAGCCGACGCCTCCTGCTATAATTATATTTGGAGTATTGAATGATGTTCCTTTATTTGTTTTAACTTCCCATTTGCCATTATTATTTTTTACCTCATCTACTCTCTCATTTAAGTGAAATTTAATATTAAAAGGTTTTAACTGATTAATTAAATTATTTGTAAGCTCCTCACCAGTACACTCTGGTATCGCAGGAATATCATAAATTGGTTTATCGGGATAAAGTTCAATACATTGTCCACCAATTTTGTCGAGGTTATCAACTATTTCACAATCTAAGCCAATTAATTTTAATTGATGAGCTGTAAATAATCCGGTTGGACCTGCTCCAATTATTAGTGCATCAGTTTTTATCATTATGCTTGTTTTTTTGGAAGTTGAACAACTAATCCATCTATCTCATCTGAAACAGTAAGTTGACAGCTTAGTCTACTAAATTTATTTGGCTCAAAAGCCATATCAATCATATCTTCTTCACCATTTTCTTTTATTGGTAGCTTATTAAACCAATCTTCTTTGACATAAACATGGCAAGTTGCGCACGCCATACTACCTCCACAATCAGCATCAATTCCTGGAATATTGTTTTGCACTGCCCCTTCCATAACTGTTAATCCATTAGCCACATCAATTTGATGAGATTTTCCGTTATACTCTATGTAAGTAATTTTTGGCATCTTTTATAATATATAGGTACAAAAAAAAATAGGGCAAGTAACTTAATACTTGCCCTATTATTAATTGTTTTTAACTCTGAAAAAGTATTATCTTCCTCTAGAGTTGGCAACAGCGCAAGACCAGATAATAACACCAAATGCGATCTTATTAACAAAGTCTGCTAAGTTATAAATCACGTTAAGCGAGTTAGCATCAATTCCACCTGTTAAGTAACCAAATACATAACCTAGTGGGTATATAGCCCAACCAACTGTAACGATCATTCTTAAAGCACCAAAGGCTGTAACTAAAGATTTATTTCCAGATCTAGCTACTGTTTTACCAGCTTCACCTGAAAAGATTTCATATAAAATGTAAATCCATCCAGCCATACCTATAATAAATCCAAGCATAGGAGCAATAAAACCTGCTTCTCCCATGTATCCACCTACTAGCATTACTATCGAACCGATTAAGATTCTCCAGAAAATTCCAGTTGGTACTTTTTTAACTGCTGCAAGAATTAAATAAAATTCTACCAGCTGTAATGGTACAGTAATTAACCAGTCAATATATCTGTAAACAGTTGGAGTATCACCTGTTTCAACCCATACTGCTCTCATGTACATATAGTGAATGAATGCTATACCAGTTACTAATCCAGCTACGTTAACCGATTTTCTCCATTGAACGCCAACATTGGCTTGTTCCATAAAGAAAAAAGCAGTAGCTGCTAACATACCCATTGATATTAACCAAAATGAAATTCCAACAAAATCATCTGTGGCTAAAAAGGTAGTTGCCGCATTAGCTGCTGTAGTTGCTCCAATTAGAGCAAATAAAGCTATCGCTAAGGTTTTTACTTTTGTCATAAAAAACTCCCTCATTAGTTAGTTTTTTTAGTTTAAATTTAAACTAGGGCACTATTCCGCAATAGCACCTCAGCTATGGGCTAAATATCAAATTAAGTAAGTTAATTGAAGACTTTTTTACCTTTAAAAAGTATTGATTTTACTAGCTTTTTAAAATTAAATGCAACCAAGTTTATAAAATCATGACAATTATGACACTTAAAAACAAATCACTATATGAATTTAAAATTTAAAGAAATTTACGATAATTCAATTAAAAATCCTAATAAATTTTGGGAAGATGTCTCTAAAGATATTTTTTGGTATAAAAAACCATCAAAAATACTAAATCAATCCAATCCTCCTTTTTATAAATGGTTTGAAGATGGTACTACAAATACCTGTTATAATGCTTTAGATATTCATATTCAAAATGGCTTGGGAGATAAAACAGCTCTAATTTACGATAGCCCAATTACTGGAAAAAAATCAAAATTTACTTTTTCAAATTTAAAAGAAAAAGTAGCAAAATTTGCATGGGCACTTCAAAATCAAGGAGTGGGGAAAGGAGATCGTGTTATAATTTATATGCCAATGATACCAGAAGCAGTAATGGCTATGTTGGCATGTGGAAGAATAGGAGCAATTCATTCGGTAGTATTTGGAGGGTTTGCGGCTAATGAGCTAGCAAGTAGGATTGATGACTCTAAAGCAAAAATATTAGTAACTGCTTCTTGTGGATTTGAGCCAGGAAGAACTGTTGAATATAAACCACTTGTGGATAAGGCTTTAGAGATCGCAAAACATAAACCTGAAAAATTAATTCTTTATCAAAGAGAAGGTCACGAAGTTGATCTAAATAATAAAAATGAAATAAGTTGGAATGATGCAATTAAAAGTGCTCAAGAAGTAGATTGTGTTGAAATGAATGCAAATGATTTTGCATATATACTTTATACATCAGGAACAACAGGTATTCCTAAAGGAATTGTAAGAGATATAGGTGGTCATATAGTTGCACTTAAATGGACAATGAAAAATATTTATAATATTAATCAAGATGATGTTTGGTGGTCTGCAAGTGATATAGGTTGGATTGTAGGTCACTCTTATATTGTTTACGCTCCATTATTCAAAGGATGTACGACTGTACTATTTGAAGGCAAACCAGTTGGAACACCTGATGCAGGTGTTTTTTGGAGGGTAATATCTGAATATAAAATTAAATCTTTGTTCACAGCACCTACTGCTTTTAGAGCAATTAAAAAAGAAGATCCAGAAGGAAAATTTTTTTCAAAATATGATTTAAGTTGTTTTGAATCATTATTTTTAGCAGGAGAAAGAGCTGATCCCGATACTCTTAAATGGGCTGAATCATTATTAAAAGTTCCTGTTATAGATCATTGGTGGCAAACTGAAACTAGTTGGGCAATTAGTTCTAATTGCACAGGTATTGAGATGCAAAAAACTAAATATGGATCTGCATGTATGCCTGTTCCGGGATACGATGTTAAAGTTTTAAAATCCGATAAGTCTGAAGCGAAAGCAAATGAAATGGGAGATATTGTAGTTAAACTTCCTCTTCCTCCTGGAACTTTTCCAACTTTATGGAATGCAGATGAAAGATATAAAAAAACTTATATGTCAAATTATGAAGGTTATTATCAAACTTACGATGCTGGTCACATTGATGAAGATGGATATGTTTGGATAATGTCCAGAACTGATGACATAATTAATGTTGCAGGTCATAGATTATCAACAGGCGCAATCGAAGAAGTGTTGTCTGAACATAAATCAGTGGCAGAGTGTGCAGTTTTAGGAATAGCAGACAAATTAAAAGGACAATTACCTATAGGTCTGTTAGCTTTAAAATCTGGAGTAAAACAAACAAATGAAGAAATTATTAAAGAATGCATTCAAATGGTTAGAAATAAAGTTGGACCAGTTGCTGCATTTAAAATAGCTATTATTGTAAAAAGATTACCTAAAACAAGATCTGGAAAGATATTAAGAGGTACTATAAGAAAGATTGCTGATAAAGAAGTATACAAAATGCCTGCAACAATTGATGATCCCGCGATCTTAGATGAAATAAGACAAGATCTAATAAATAATAAAATTTTAAAAAGATGACAAAAGCTTATATTTTTATGTTCGTTGCAATTTTTTGTGAAGTAGCAGGCACATTGCTTCTTCCTTCTACTCAAAATTTTACAAAAATAATTCCAACGGCTATAGCTGCCACTTGCTATTTGACAGCATTATATTGTCTTACTCATGTATTGCACAAAATTCCCATTGCTATTGTTTATGCAACTTGGAGTGGATTGGGAATATTTACAATTGCATTATTTGGATACTTCTTTTTTAAACAAAGTCTTAGTTGGCAAGCAGTTATTGGATTATTTTTTATAGTCTGTGGCGTAGTTTTGGTTAATAGCTTTTCTTCAAGAGTTATTTAAATTGCATTGGTGTTCCATCTGGTTCCCCAATTATTTTTCCATCTTTCATTTTAATTTTACCATTAATTATTGTTGCAATAGGAGTTCCTTTAAATTTGTATCCATCGAATGGAGACCACCCACATTTACTCTCAATATTTGCATTTCTAATTTGAATTGTTTTATTCATATCAACAATTGTAAAGTCGGCATCATATCCTTCTTTTATAAATCCTTTATTTTTAATTCCAAAAATTTTAACAGGATTTTCACAAACAAGATTAATT
This sequence comes from uncultured Pelagibacteraceae bacterium, assembly GCA_902550285.1. GTDB lineage: Bacteria > Pseudomonadota > Alphaproteobacteria > Pelagibacterales > Pelagibacteraceae > Pelagibacter. The sequence continues at coordinate 33,910 of CACCYQ010000002.1, forward strand.
AATTGATTAAGTGATAATTTTCCATCATTTACATGGTTTAACATTACTGGAATTAAAGTTTGTACCCCGGGCATTCCTGAAGGTGAATTTGGATATTTTTTTTCTTTATTTACTTTTAAATGTGGAGCGTGATCCGATCCAATAGTGTCATTAAAATTATTTTTTACAGCATACCATAATCTATCATAATGGGATTTATCTCTTAAAGGAGGATTCATCTGGGCGTAAGTTCCAAGTTTGTCATAACAATCAGGAGCATATAAAGTTAAATGCTGTGGAGTAATTTCAAATGTAATATTTCCTTTATGTTGAGATAAAAAATCAACTTCATCTTTTGTTGTAACATGAAGAATGTGTGCTTTTTTCTTATATTTCTCAGCAATTCTTACAATCCTTCTTGTAGATGACATTGCACATTCTACACTTCTCCAAACTGGATGGGTATGAACATCACCTTCTTTAATTAATTTTTTATTTAAGTTTAAAATTGCTTCATCTTCTGAATGAACAGCTACAACTTTTGAACTACTTTGAAATACCTTCTCAATATCCTCTTCATCTGCAACCAATAAATTACCGGTTGAAGAACCTGCAAAAAGTTTAATTCCAGAACAACCTTCTAAATCTTTTAAATCTGATAACTCATTTGCGTTATCAGCTGTTGCGCCAAAATAAAATGCATAATTGCAGTACATTCTATTCTTTGCGAGATCTAATTTTTTTTGAAATTCTACCTTATTAGATGTTGGTGGATTGGTGTTTGGCATCTCAAAAACACTGGTAATTCCTCCAGCAATTGCTGCCTTACTTCCTGAATTAAGATCTTCTGTATCGGTTGATCCGGGTTCTCTAAAATGGGTTTGAGTATCTATACAACCCGGTAAAACGATTTTTTTTTCAGCATTTACTATTTCTTTTGTTTCTTCTGTAATTTGACCTATCTGCTGAATTTTTCCATTTTTAATAGCAACATCAACATTTTTCAGTTCACCATTAATATAACATTGTCCATTTTTTATTATTAGATCTAACATTTTTTAGAAAAGTAACTATATTATAAATAGCTTACTTTCAATTATGAATAAAAAAAAAGTTTATATATTAGAAGATCGTGGAATATTATTTGTACAGGGCAAGGATGCTAAGGAATTTTTACAAAATTTAATAACAAACGATATTGAAAAAGTAAATGAAACTAATAGTTGCTTTGCATCCCTTTTAACCCCCCAGGGAAAGTATCTTTTTGATTTTTTAATTGTTAAACATAAAGATGGATATTTTCTAGATTGTGAAAAACTACAAATTGAAAATCTTTATAATCAATTAGATCTTTATAAACTTAGATCTAAAATCGAAATATTAAATTTAAGTAATGAATTTGTAGTAGCTGTATTAAGTGATAAAAAATTTTTAGAATTTGATGGTGCTAAAAATCTACCTGGTTTTACAATCAAATACATAGAAGATCCTATATTTTTAGATCCAAGAAAAAAAGAATTGGGCGCAAGAATTATCGTTAATTTAGAAAAACTATATTTATCTTTAAAAAAATTAGATTTGAAAGCTTCAGATATTGATGAATATTATAAATTCAGCCATGAAATTGGAATTGTACAAAAAAGCACTGATCAACTTAAAAATAAAATATTTGGTATAGAATGTAATTTTGAAGAATTAAATGGATTAGATTTTAAAAAAGGTTGTTATGTTGGGCAAGAAAATACAGCAAGAATTAAATTAAAGGATAAACTTTCAAAAAAATTGCTTCCTATAGAAGTAGTAAAAGGTTCAATAAAAGTTGATGATGAAGTATCATTTAACGAAATTAAATTAGGTAAGATTTTAATTAGTGATAAATACCCTTTTGGGTTAATTAAGTTTAAAGACGAAAGCTTTGATTTTAATAAAACATTAAATTGTGGATCTGCTTCAATTAAGATTTTAAGACCACGGTGGTTAAAATAAATATTAATTTTGTGGTGCGGCCAGAGAGACTCGAACTCTCATGGGCGAGGCCCACACGGCCCTCAACCGTGCCTGTCTACCAGTTTCAGCATGACCGCATATGCGTCAGAATAATTGAATGACATTCACGTTTCAAGTTGATAGATTTGTATTATGGAATTTACTGCTGAGATAAAAAAAGCAACAGATCCAATTTATCAAAAGATTTCAAAAGCTATTCCAGAAATTGAGTGGCCAAGCCATGCTCCTTATATTTATGAAATAAATAAATTAAAAAAAGAAAAAAATGCTGTCATACTTGCACATAACTACCAGACTCCAGAAATTTATCATGGTATATCTGATTTCTCTGCTGACTCACTGGCATTAGCAGTTGAAGCGGCAAAAACAAAAGCAGACATTATCGTTATGTGTGGTGTACATTTCATGGCTGAAACTGCAAAATTAATGAGCCCCAAAAAAAAAGTGTTGCTTCCTGACTTAAGCGCGGGTTGTTCACTATCTTCATCTATAACTGGGGAAGATGTAAGAAATTTAAAAAAAAAATATCCAGGTGTTCCGGTCGTGTCTTATGTAAACACTTCTGCTGATGTAAAATCTGAAACTGATATATGTTGCACATCTGCCAACGCAGTTAAAATAGTAAACTCACTTGGTGCTAAAAAAGTAATTTTTTTACCTGATGACTATTTAGCAAAATATGTAGCATCTCAAACGAATGTTGAAATTGTATCTTGGAAAGGAACATGCGAAGTGCATGAGCAGTTTAATGATGAAGAAATAAATGAAATTAGAAAAAATAATCCTGGAATAAAAATAATTGCTCACCCAGAATGCCCACCGGATGTTATAAAAGCAAGTGATTTTGCTGGATCTACCAGTGGAATGATTAAATATGTAAAAGATAATCAGCCAGAAAAAGTTATGATGGTAACAGAGTGCTCTATGAGTGATAATGTTCAAGTAGATAATCCAAATGTAAAATTTATAAGACCATGCAATTTATGCCCTCATATGAAAAAAATTACTCTTCCAAAAATTTTAGATTGTTTGCAAAACGAAACGAACGAAATTTTAATGGATGATGATACAATTAAGAAAGCTAAAAAATCAGTAGAAAGAATGACTGAAATAGGCAGATAAATTTGTGTCAAAAAAAATATTTGGAAAAAATTTTATAAGAGATGCTTGTAAAGCTGCATTAAATGAGGACCTTTATCCTTCTGGAGACATTTCTTCAAAACTTTTAAAAAATAATATAAAAAAAAAAGCAAAACTAATTTCTAATCAAGCAGGAATAATTGGTGGATTAGAATTTGCAAAACAAACATTTAAATTATTAGACAAAAAAATTAAAATCAATTTTAAGAAAAAAGAAGGTTCTAAAATAAAAAAAGGCGATTTAATTGCTGTAATTGAGGGTAATATAAAACATATATTATCTGGAGAAAGAGTTGCATTAAATTTCTTATCTCATATATCGGGAATAGCTACTACAACAAATAAGTTTGTAAAAAAAGTAAAAAAAAAAAGTAAGATTTGTTGTACAAGAAAAACAATACCGAATCTTAGATTGATCCAAAAATATGCTGTAAAATTAGGAGGTGGAACTAATCACAGATTTAATTTAAGTGATGAATTTTTAATAAAAGATAATCATATTGCAAGTATGAATATTATGAAATTAGTTCAATTAGCAATTAGAAAAAAAAAGAATAAAAAAATAACAGTAGAAGTAGATAATCTTAATCAATTAAAAAAAATAATTGGTTTAAAATTTGACAGAATTCTTTTTGACAATATGAGCCCTAAAATTTTAAGCAAGGGTGTAAAACTATCAAAAAAACTTTACGAAACGGAAGCATCGGGAGGTATAACATTAAAAAATGTAAAAATAATTGCTAATACTGGTGTTGAGAGAATTTCTATAGGATTACTTACCCGCTCTATAAATTCTTTAGATTTAAAGTTAGAAATTTAATCTTTTTTTAATTCTGCTTGTGCAGCAGCTAATCTTGCTATTGGCACTCTATAGGGAGAACATGAAACATAATTTAATCCAGTTTTAGAACAAAAATCTATACTCTTTGGGTCGCCCCCATGTTCCCCACATATACCCAATTTAATTTTTTTGTTTTGTTTTTTTCCTTTAGATACGGCAATCTCAATTAAGTCTCCTACTCCATCATCTATTGATACAAAGGGGTCTATATCAAATATTTTATTTTCTATATAATCATTTAAAAATTTTCCACTGTCGTCTCTACTGATTCCAAATGTAGTTTGAGTTAAATCATTAGTGCCAAAACTAAAAAATTCAGCATGCTTTGCAATATCTTTTGCTTTAATTGCAGCCCTTGGAAGCTCTATCATTGTGCCAACTAAAAACTCAATTTTAATTTTATTCTCTTTCTGAACTTCTTTTGCAACTCTTATTACTAGCTCTTTCATAATTTTTATTTCTGCTTCAGTAGAAACTAATGGTATCATTATTTCTGGTATAATAGATTTGTATTTCTTTTTTTTACACTCAATCAGAGCTTCAAATATAGCTCTACATTGCATTTCATAAATTTCTGGAAAAGAAATACCTAATCTGCAACCTCTGTGGCCTAGCATAGGATTGTGCTCATGTAGCTCATTTATTCTTGATTCTAATTCGTTCACTGGCAAACTTAAAGATTTTGATACATCTTCTATTTCTTTTTTATTTTTTGGAAGAAATTCATGAAGAGGCGGATCTAATAATCGCACAGTTACTGGAAGACCGTTCATTATTTTAAATATTTCTATGAAATCATTTTTTTGATGAGGCAAAAGTTTAGATAAAGCCATATATCTATCGTTTTTAGATTTCGATAATATCATCTGTCTTACATAAAGAATTCTTTCTTCGTCAAAAAACATATGCTCTGTTCTGCATAAACCTATTCCTTCTGCCCCAAATTCTCTTGCCGTCTTAGAATCTAAAGGAGTTTCGGCATTAGTTCTAATTTTTAATTTTTTAAATCCATCAGACCATTTCATTATTTTTGAAAAATCTCCTGATATTTCTGGTTTTACTGTTTTAACTTCACCGAGAATTACTCTTCCTGTAGAACCATCAATTGTAATTATATCTCCTTCTTTAATTTCAAAATCTTTTGATTTAAAAATTTTATTTTTATAATCAATTTTTATTTCGCTAGAACCAGAAACACATGGTCTACCCATGCCTCTAGCTACTACTGCAGCATGACTTGTCATTCCTCCCCTTGCTGTTAAAATTCCTTTTGCAGAATGCATGCCGTGAATATCTTCTGGTGAAGTTTCAATTCTAACTAATATACAATTCTGCATCATATCATTTAATCTTATTGCTTCCTCAGAGGTAAATACTACTTTTCCACTTGCAGCTCCCGGAGAAGCTGGAAGACCTGAGGCTATAACTTTAAATTTTGTATGTTCATCCAATGTTGGGTGCAAAAGTGTATCGAGAGAACTTGGATCTACTCTCAAAACTGCCTCTTTTTTTGAAATAAGTTTTTCTTTATACATATCAACGGCAATTTTTACAGCAGATTTTGCTGTTCTTTTTCCTGATCTTGTTTGAAGCATCCATAATTTTTTATTCTCAATAGTAAATTCAACATCTTGCATATCTTTGTAATATTTTTCTAAAGTTTTTAAATTCTTTTTAAGTTCATTAAAAACTTTAGGAAATAATTCTTCCATTGATTTTTCATTTGAATTTTTACTAGCTTTTTTTGTAATGTGCTGAGGAGTTCTTGTACCAGCCACCACATCCTCACCTTGTGCATTAATTAAATATTCTCCATAAATTTCATTTATTCCATTTGAAGGATTTCTAGTAAAAACTACTCCAGTTGCAGAATCATTTCCCATGTTTCCAAAAACCATTGACTGAATATTTACTGCAGTGCCCCAATTTGAAGGTATTTGATTTATTTTCCTGTAAATTTTAGCTCTATGGCTATCCCATGAAATAAATACAGCGCTAATTGCTCCTATCAATTGTTCAATAACATTTTGTGGAAATTCTTTTTTAGTTTTATTTTTTACTAATTCTTTAAAATCATTAATTAAACCATCCCAATCATTTTCATCTAAATCTGTATCTAATAAAACTCCTTTGGTTAATTTATAATTTTCAATTAAATCTTCAAAATTATAAGCTTCTACACCAAGAACTACATTTGAATACATTTGAATAAATCTTCTATAACTATCTTTGGCAAACCTTGTATTCTTTGTTTTATTTGCTAATGCAATTACAGTTTGATCATTTAAACCAAGATTTAAAATAGTATCCATCATTCCTGGCATTGAAACTCGTGCTCCCGATCTAACCGAAACTAATAAAGGATTTTTTACATCACCGAATTTTTTTCCTGTATCTTTTTCTATGATTTTTAATTCTGCTTTTATTTGATTTGTTAATGTTGAATTAAGTTTTTTTTTATTTTTATAAAATAATTCGCAAGCTACTGTAGAAATAGTAAAACCTGGAGGAACTGAAAAACCTAGTTTTCCCATTTCAGCAAGATTAGCGCCTTTTCCGCCTAAGATATATTTTGGTTTAACAAATTTCTTTGTAGCTTTAGATTTAAAATTAAATACAATTTTTTTCACTAGATACTTTCAATTTTAGAAAAATTTAAATAATTATCAAAAGTTTTACATAACATTTGTAAAAGCTCCAAGCGATTTTTTTTAATTGAAACATCCTTATCATTAACTATAACATTGTCAAAAAAATCAGAAACCTCCTTCTTTGATGAAGCTAAATTATTTAAAGTTTTTTCGTAGCTTTCTTCTTTATCTATATTAGAAAAATATTTTCTTAAATTTTGTATTTTTTGATATAGATAATTCTCATAATCAGTTTTGAATAGAACTGGATCAGGAGAACTAGAAAGTTCAATTTTTTTGTCTTTAAGTTCATCATTTAGAATATTAGAAGCTCTCTTATAGCTAAACAAAAGATCATCAACAACATTTTTACTTATTAATTTATTGAGTATATTTGATTTTTTATAAATTTTTAAAATATTGTCTATGCCATAAGAAGATATAGCTGACTCAATTATATCTGATCTGATATTTTTTTCTTTCATATAATTTTTTACTCTATCAACAAAAAAAATGCTTAATTCTTTATTAACTTCTTTTGAGTTGAATTTCATTCCTTGTTGATCATATAAGGTACACGAGTAGTTAATTAACTCTTTAAGATTAAAATTTTTGTTATTTTCTATAATTAATCTCATTAGACCTAAAGCTGATCTTCTTAATGCATAAGGGTCTCTTGAGCTAGTTGGCTTTAATCCAATTCCAAAAAAACCAACTAATGTATCCAACTTGTCACTAAAAGATAATGCTAGGCTGTATGATTTTTTTGGTATTTTACTTTCTGGCCCCAGCGGTAAATAATGTTCGCGTACTGCTAAACAAACGTCTTTTTCAAAACCTTGTTGTTCAGCAAAATATCCACCCATTATTCCTTGCAACTCTGGAAACTCAGCAACTAAATCTGATAATAAATCTACTTTACAAATTGAAGATGCAATTTCTATTTTTTCTTTACTTATTAATAGTTCATCAGAAATTAATCCACTAAGCTTTCTAATTCTATGCACTTTATCCAAGTAGGTGCCTAAACCTTTAAAAAAATTAACATTATTAAGCTTAGATACCTGTTTGACTAAGCTTTGTGATTTATTTTTTTCCCAAAAAAATTGTGCATCATTTAATCTTGCTTCAACAACTCTTTGGTTACCATTTTTAATCAGACCTTTAATGTCCTTGATATTTGCAACAACTAAAAAATTATTTGTTAAATTATTTTTATTGTCAAAGGTAGGAAAATATTTTTGATGATGTTTCATAGTAGTAATTAATATTTCATTGGGAATTGATAAAAATGTTGTATTAAACTGGCATAATATTATGTTTGGAGATTCAACTAAATTAGTAACCTCGTTTAATAACTTTTCGTCTGTTTCAATTGTTAGTCCTTTTTTTTTTGAAATCTTATTTAATTGATTTTCAATAGATTTTTTTCTTAAATTGTGATTAAGAATTACTCCTGTTTTTTTAAAATAGGCATTGTATTCTTTAAAATTAGTAAATTTTTTAGTTTTATCCTCAAATTCTTTATCTAGATAAGTAAAATAAGAGCTTTCCAAATGGTGAAATTTAAATTTTATCAAAGAACCACCAAATACAGCCAATATAGACTTTAATGGTCTTCCCCAGTACAGTTCATTTTCACCCCATTTCATAGATTTTTTCCAAGATATTTTTTCTAAAATAGAAGCTAAGTTTTCTTGAAATAAATCAATAGTTTTAATTTTATTTGAGAAAGTTTTAAAAAAATAAAAAGTACCTTTTTCTGTTTCTTTTTTATATATATTTTTTTGATTTATTTCATTTGACTTTACAAATCCATCCAAAGCTTCTTTGGGAGCATTTATATTTGGGCCTCTGATTTCCTTGGACTCTTTAACTACATTAGGTTCAATATTTTTAAAATAAATTACAAGTCTATTAGGAGTGGAATAGCTTTCAGATTCTCCTTTATAAGAAATATTTTCTTTATCCAAAAATTTTTTTATATTTAATATTAAATTTTCTCTAGCGTTAACTTGTAAATTTGTAGGAATTTCTTCAGTAAACAGTTCTAAAAACAATTCTGACATTTTTAATTTTGACTATTTACCCAAATTTGACCAATTGATTTTGTTAGTTCCCTTATTTTTGAAATATATTCTGCCCTTTGTGCAACACTTATTGCTCCTCTAGCATCTAATAAATTAAATACGTGACTAGCTTTTAAACATTGATCATACGCAGGTAAAGAAAGATTTTTTTCAACTAATAATTTTGCTTCTTTTTCTACAATTTCAAAGACTTTAAAAAGATTTTCTATATTTGCATATTCGAAATTATAAGCTGAGAATTCTTTTTCTGCTTGATGGAATACTTCTTTATATAAAACTCCTTCATTATTCCAAACTAAATCAAATACATTTTTCTTTTCTTGAGTAAACATACATATTCTTTCAAGTCCATAAGTTAGTTCAACAGATATTGGTTTACACTCTATACCAGCCATCTGTTGAAAATATGTAAATTGAGTAATTTCCATACCGTCACACCACACTTCCCAGCCCAAACCTGCTGCACCTAATGTGGGACTTTCCCAGTCATCCTCTACAAATCTAATATCATGTTCTTGATGTTTTATTCCAATAACGCTCAAGCTATTTAAATACAATTTTTTAATATTTTTAGGAGAAGGTTTAATTAAGACTTGAAATTGATAATAGTGCTGAAGTCTGTTTGGATTATCTCCGTATCTTCCATCCGTAGGTCTTCTTGATGGCTGGACATATGCTGTTTTCCATGGCTTGGATCCTAAAGATCTTAATGTAGTAGCAGGATGAAAAGTTCCAGCCCCAACTTCCATATCGTAAGGTTGTAAAATTATACAGCCATTTTTACTCCAGTATCTTTGAAGATTTAATATAGTGTCTTGAAAAGTTTGAATTTTTTTTTTTGTTTTTTTTTTAGAGGCCATATCTTTGCCAAATAGATCTTTCTTCTAAAATACTAATCAATTGATCTGCATTATTTTCTGATGATGATAATCTTTTAGCTAGCCAACCTTTTGATTTTTCAAATTTTTTAATAACAACATTTTCTCCAAATTTTTCTTTTAGTATTTGATCTGCATTGCCAATTCCATCTACTAGACCTAGTTCTTTTGATTTTTTTCCCGACCAAAATTCTCCAGAAAATAATTCAATTCCTGAATCTTTTTTTAATTTAGTTGATCTACTTTTTTCAACAACTTCTATAAAATCTTTGTGTAAATCTAACTGTATATTTTTTAACCTTTCTATATCTTCTTGCTTCTCTTCCATAAACGGGTCTAATGTACTTTTGTTTTTTCCAGCTGTATAAACTCTCCTTTGAACTCCGATTTTTTTTATCAATTCTTTAAAACCAAAAGAAGAATAAATAACCCCTATAGAACCAACTATTGAGCTTTGATTTGCATAAATTTCATCTCCCGCACAAGCAATTAAATATCCACCAGATGCAGCAACATCCTCGGCAAAAACTATAACTTTTTTCTTATTCTTTTTAGCTTGCTGTCTTATTAAATCGTGTATTAAATGAGATTGAACAGGTGACCCGCCAGGGGAATTTATTGATATAGCTATTGCAGAAGCTTTTTTAATTGAAAAAGCTTTTTTTATTATTTCTTCTTGTCCTGCAAAATCTATTCCCTGTTTAAACTTTCCAACATTCCCTATAACTCCATTTAGCTTTATATGGGGAATAATTTTTTTTTTTTTGAAAAATGAAATCATACTAATGGTTATAAAATTTTTGGTTTAATATAAAGTCTCTTTATAGTTGTAGTTTTGGGTGCGTCAATTGATAAGTATAATATTGTGTCAATTGTACTAACTTATTTATATGGGAACAGTTGTTCAGTTAAAAAATCGAATAAATAATTCATATCTGGAGCTCAAAAATTCTGTAGATGAAAAGCTGATTTTAGTTGAAGAAAAAATCAAAACAAAATTATTAAGCAAAGTAGAGTTGGTAGATGAAATGACAAAATATCATCTTAGAACAGGAGGTAAAAGATTAAGAGCATTACTTACTCTTCTTTCGGCAAAAATTTGTGGATACACAAAAGGATCAAGAGATATTAACCTGGCAGCTTGTGTTGAATTAATACATGCCGCGACTTTGATGCATGATGATGTTATTGATAAAGGAGAAACTAGAAGAGGAAAAAAAACTTTAAATCATATTTGGGGAAACAAATCATCAATTTTAGTTGGAGATTATTTGTTAAGCAGATGTTTTGAAATGATGGTTGAAGATGGAAACAATGAAGTTTTAAAACTTCTTTCATCTACCTCCGCTGAAATCTCCCAAGGAGAAGTGTTGCAACTACAATATGAGAGTGAAATTGATATGCTGGAAGAAACATATTTAAAAATTATTTCAGCTAAAACTGCTTCTTTGTTTGCTGCTGCAACTAAAGTTGGATCAATAATAGCAAATAAAGAAAATAAAATTAAAGATGCTTTAGAGTTTTATGGAAAAAATTTAGGTTTAACATTTCAAATAGCCGATGATACCTTGGATTATAACTCCGAATTAAAATTATTTGGCAAAGATATTGGAAAAGATTTTTATGAAGGAAAAATAACGCTACCTGTAATACTTCTATATCAAAAATCAAAAATTGATGAAAAAAAAAAATTAAAAGAAATATTTAAAAAAAAAGAAAGATCAGAAGAAGAATTTGAAATTGTTTTATCAATGATTAAAAAATATAATATAGTTTTTGAATGCCATAGAAAAGCTGAACATTTTATAAATCTTGCTTCAAACTCATTAAGTGTGTTCGATCTAACAAAAGAAAAAGAGATACTTCAAAATTTAACATCTTTTAGTTTAGAAAGAAATTTTTAAGGGTTTAGTAAAAATTTTTCCCAATTTCCATTATCTTTTTTAATATATTTTAATCTTTGATGAATTCTATCTTCACCATCAAGCCAAAACTCTATACTGCCAGGATTTAAGTTCCATCCTGACCAGTAATCTGGTCTTGGAACATTATTTTCATCCTGGTATTTTTTTTTATAATCTTCAATTGATTTATATAACTCATCTCTATTTTTCAAAATTGAACTTTGATTAGAAGCCCATGCACCAATCCTACTACCATAAGATCTTGTTGCATAATATTCGTCAGCTTCTTTATCTGGAACTTTTAAAATTTTCCCTGAAATTCTAATTTGTCTTAAAAGACTCTTCCAATGAAAGCATAAGGCTGCATTTGGATTATTTTTTAGGTCATTACTTTTTTTACTATTAAAATTTGTGTAAAAAACAAAACCTCTGTTGCTAAAGTTTTTTAATAAAACCATTCTTACATCTGGGAAACCTTTTTTATCTGCCGTAGCTAAAGCTATTGCGTTCGGATCATTAATCTCTGTTTTTTTGGCTTCAATAAACCACTCTTTAAAAAGAATTATTGGATCAGCAAGATCCTTAAAGCATTTATCTAGTCCAAGTGAGTTTTTTTGATTCATAATTTCAACAAAATAACTTATATAATATATTTAATGTCATTTAATACTTTTGGAAAGTTATTTCGATTCACAACTTGGGGGGAATCTCATGGGCCCGCCATAGGATGTGTAGTTGATGGTTGCCCTCCTAATATAAAGATTAAGGAAAATGACATCCAGATTGAGCTTAACAAAAGAAAACCAGGACAATCAAAATTTACAACTCAAAGAAAAGAGGATGATAAAGTAAATATCTTATCTGGAATTTTTGAAGGTAAAACTACGGGTACGCCAATATCAATGGTTATTTATAATAAAGACATGAGATCTAGAGATTATGAAACTATAAAAAATAAATTTAGACCAGGTCATGCTGATTACACATATTTTAAAAAATATGGAATCAGAGATTATAAAGGTGGTGGAAGACAATCAGCTAGAGAAACTGCTGCAAGAGTAGCTGCTGGCGCTATAGCGAAGAAAGTTTTGGAAAATAAAATAGGAAAAAAATATAAAGTAAAGGGAGCAGTAACTCAACTCGGAATACTTGGTTGTGATCCTAAAAAATGGAACGACAAATTTATTGACAAAAATCCTTTCTTTTGTCCAGATAAATCTATAATAAAATTGTGGGAAAAATATTTACTAGCAATTAGAAAAGCTGGTTCTTCATGTGGTGCAGTGATTGAGGTTAGAGCCAGAGGAATACCAGTGGGCTTAGGAGCGCCAATTTATTCTAAATTGGACATGGATTTAGCATCTGCAATGATGAGTATTAATGCTGTTAAAGGAGTAAATGTCGGTTCAGGAATGAATTCCGCTCAGCTAACTGGAGAACAAAACTCTGATGAAATTATTAAAAAAGGTAAAAAAATAAAATTTATATCAAATAACGCAGGTGGAATACTTGGTGGTATTTCTAGTGGACAAGAAGTTATAATATCTTTCGCAGTAAAACCCACTTCTTCAATCTTAAATTCAAGAAAAACAATAGACAAGTATGGAAAAAATACAAATATATCAGTAAAAGGAAGACACGACCCATGTGTAGGTATTAGAGCAGTGCCAATAGGTGAAGCAATGATGCACTGTGTTATTTTGGATCATTACTTAATGAACAAAGCTCAATGCCAAAACTAATTTTTTTTTTGCAAAATAATATTTGAATTTAATAAATCAATTACCTTTAATTCTATTCCCTTTGAGTCTAAGCCTGCATGTTTATACATTAAGTCTGGTTTATCTTGATCTATAAATTTATCTGGTAAGATCATTGATCTAAACTTTAAACTTCCATTTAGTAGATTGTTTTCTGAGAGGTAATGACTTACATGAGATCCAAATCCCCCAATGGATCCCTCTTCAATTGTAATTATTGACTCGTGATTTGTGGCTGCTTGCCATATAAGATTTTCATCTAATGGTTTAACAAATCTAGCGTCAATAATGGTTGGATATATTCCTTTTTTACTTAAACTTTCTTCAGCAATTAAACATTCTTGTAATCTTGCACCAAAATTAATAATTGCAATGTTTTTTCCTTCTTTAATCACTCTACCTTTTCCAATTTGAATTTTTTCATTTATATTTGGTAATTCAATCCCGACTCCATTTCCTCTTGGATATCTAAATGCAGATGGTCTATCGTTAATATATACCGAAGTATTTATCATTCTTACTAATTCTGCTTCATCACTTGCTGCCATCACAACAAAATTTGGAAGAGTAGATAAGTAAGTAATATCAAAAGAACCTGCGTGAGTTGGGCCATCAGCTCCAACTAGGCCTGCTCTATCTATTGCAAATCTCACTGGTAAACTTTGAATAGCTATATCATGAACTACTTGGTCGTAAGCTCTTTGTAAAAATGTTGAATAAATAGCAGCATATGGTTTATATCCTTCAGTTGCCAAACCTCCGGCAAAAGTAACAGCGTGTTGTTCAGCAATTCCCACATCATACATTCTATTAGGAAATTTTTTTCCGAATAAATCCATGCCTGTTCCTGACGGCATTGCTGCCGTTATACCTATAATTTTACTATCGTTTTCCGCATGTTTAATAAGAGTATTCGCAAAAACTTTTGTATAAGAAGGTGTGTTTGATTTTGATTTTTCTTGTTCTCCTGTTTGCACATTAAATTTAGAGACTCCATGAAACTTGTCTTCAGATTTTTCTGCAAATTTATACCCTTTTCCCTTCTTGGTTTTTATGTGAATCATTATTGGTCCATTATAATTTGACTCTTTGGCATTTCCCAATACTGACATCAATGTATCTAGATCATGCCCATCAATTGGGCCAATGTAATAAAAACCTAGAGAATTAAATAATGTACCACCAGTAACAGCAGATCTTAAAAAATCTTCTGCTTTAGCTGCTTTGCTGCTAAATCTTTTTGAAAAAGCTGAAGTAATTAATTTGATTGTTTCCCTTAAACTAAAATAAATTTTTCCTGATAACATTTTTGCCAAATAAGTTCTCATTGCACCAACTGGTTTTGCTATTGACATGTCATTATCGTTTAAAACCACAATTAATTTTGTTTTGTTGTATCCAGCATTGTTCATTGCTTCATAAGCCATGCCTGCGCTTATTGCCCCATCTCCTATTACAGCAACTACATTATTAGAATTTTTTGAAAGTTTATTTGCAACTGCAATTCCAAGTGCAGAAGATATAGAAGTAGAACTATGGGCGGCACCAAAAGGATCATATTCACTTTCAGATCTTTTTGTAAAGCCTGAAAGACCTTCGCCTTTTCTTAAAGTTCTAATTTTATCTTTTCTGCCAGTTAAAATTTTGTGTGGATAAGTTTGATGCCCTACATCCCAAACAATTTTATCGTTTGGGGCATCAAAAATATAATGAAGTGCAACAGTTAATTCAACGACACCTAGGCCTGCTCCAAGATGTCCTCCTGTTTCTGAAACAGCATCTATCATCTCTGTTCTAACTTCCTCAGCTAAAATTTTTAATTCTGTATTAGAGAAATTTTTTATATCAGATGGAAAATTTACTTTATCTAAATAAATATATTTTTTTTTCATTTTTCTCTATTAGTTATAAAATTTATTGTTTCTTTTAAACTCTCAGCTTTTTTTCCAAATTTATTTAATTTATTAAATATTTTATTTTTTAAATCGTTAACATATACAAGGGTGTCGTTATAACCAAGAAAATTAATAAGTGTTGCTTTACCTTTTTTTAAATCTTTTTTTGTTTTTTTTCCTGCTATTTTTGAACTACCTCTATAATCAATTAAATCATCAACAATTTGAAAAAGTAAACCTATATCACTTCCTAATTTTTTGAAGGTATTTATTTGTTTATACTTTTTAGAAATTAATACTGGAGCAACACAACAAAAAATAAACAGTTTGGCTGTTTTTTTTATTTGCATTCTAATGATATTATTCAGAGGTATTTTTTTTTTTTCAAAATTTAAATCTAAATATTGCCCCCCTGCAATTCCAGAATGGCCTGAAAATTCAGAAATAATATTAATAAGTTTTACTTTAATATCATTTTTTAATTTTAGTTTTTTATCACTTAAAATTTCAAATGCTAAAGTAAGTAAAGAATTTCCAGCAAGCACTGCTGTTGCTTCTCCAAATTTTTTATGGGTAGATAATTTTCCTCTTCTTAAATCATCATCATCCATACACGGCAAATCATCGTGTATTAAAGAATATGCATGTATACATTCAACTGCAGCACCAATTTGAATAAGGCTTTTATCCTTTATCCTAAATATTTTTCCTACATCTATTAATATTTTAGACCTAACTTTTTTTCCACCTGGTAACAAACCATATTTCATTGGCTTCATAAGCTCAGTATTTTTTTGATTTTTTAAATAATTAGTTAAATAAATATTTGTTTGTTTTGCAATTTTATTTAATTTTTTTAACATTTTTATTGACTATTTTTTTTATCTTTTCTTTTGCTTCATTTGAAATTTGTCTAGAGGTAATTTGAAATTTTTTTTCAATTATATTATTTAATTTTATCAATCTTTTATAATCCTCAGTTAATTCTTCCAAGTTTTTTTCACTTTCAAGTTTTTCAATTATTTTATTTGCTTGATATTTAAGCTCATCCAATGTCTTAAAATTAATATCATCTGGCAAAATTTTATCTTTCATATAATAGTTGCTATTATTACATGAATAAAGATCTTTCAAATATTAAAAAATCCAGACATCTGCTGGATAAAGGAGAGTGTATAGCTATTCCTACAGAAACTGTATATGGTTTGGCTGCTAACGCTTATTCTGATAAAGCTACATCTAAAATATTTAAACTTAAAAAAAGACTAAAAAAAAATCCATTAATAGTTCATTATGTTAGCCTTAAAATGCTAAAAAATGATTGCAAATTAAATGAAAATTTTTTTTATCTTTTTAAAAAATTCAGCCCAGGCCCAATTACATTTATTCTAAAGTTAAAAAAAAATAGCAAGATTTCTAAAAATGTAACAAATAATAAAAAAACTTTAGCTGTAAGATTTCCAAAACATATATTGACTAAAAAACTTTTACAAAAATTGAATTACCCCATAGCTGCCCCAAGTGCAAATATTTCCACTAGGATTAGTCCTGTGACTAAGGAAGACGTTATTGAAGAATTTGGAAAAAAAATTAAATTTGTTCTTGATGGCGGAAGTTCAAAAATTGGTTTAGAGTCGACTATTATAAGTTTAGTTAATAAACCACAAATACTAAGGCTGGGTGGACTAGAGGTAAGTAAAATTAATAAAGCTCTTAAAACTAAACTTAAATTTAATAGAAAAAATAAAAAAATTACTGTACCTGGTCAAGGAAAAGTTCATTATTCGCCTGGAATTCCAATTAGACTTAACATAAAAAAACCAAAAATAAATGAGGCGTTTATGCTAATTAAAAAAAGGAAATTATCTGATAAAAATTATTATTATTTAAGTAAAAGAAAAAATCTGAAAGAGGCAGCAAAAAAATTATATAAAACACTTAGAATGATAAAAAAAAAGAAATTTAAAAGTATTGCAGTAGAAAAAATTCCTAGTGTGGGATTTGGTGAAGTAATAAATGATAGACTAATTAGAGCGTCAAAATTTTAATGGAAAACTTAGTAGAAGTAAAAAATTTAGAAAAAAAATATGGCTCCAAAGAAGCTGTAAAAGGTATTTCATTTAACATCCAAAAAAATGAAATCTTGGGACTTTTAGGACCAAATGGATCAGGAAAAACAACAACAATAGGAATGATGCTTGGCTTGTTAAAACCTACTAATGGAGAAATTTTAATAGATGGAAAAAAAATTGAAGAAAACAGGATAGAAACTTTGAAAAAAATAAATTTTATTTCACCCTACATTGAATTACCAAAAAAACTTACAGTAAAGCAAAACTTAATTGTTTACTGCAAATTATATAACGTCTCAAATATAAAAAATAGAATTGAGTATCTTGTTGGAAAATTAAGACTAGAAGATTTGTTAAACAGAATAACAGGGGAGCTTTCCTCTGGACAAAAAAATAGAGTTAGTTTGGCAAAAGCTTTGATTAATAATCCTACTGTATTATTTTTAGATGAACCTACGGCTTCTCTTGATCCTGAAATTGGTGACTTTGTTAGAAGTTTTTTAGAAAATTACAAAAAGGATAAAAAAATATCTATTTTATTAGCTTCACATAATATGAGTGAAGTAACTAGATTATGTAAAACAGTACTAATGATGAAAGATGGTATTATTATAGATAAGGGATGTCCAAATGAACTTATACAAAAACATGGTAGAGATAACCTGGAAGAAGTTTTTTTAAAACTTTCAAGGAGCAAATATGAACTTAGTTAGAATTTATGGGCTTTTTTTAAGACACTTCTATTTAATTACAAGATCATTTCCTAGGATTTTAGATTTAATTTATTGGCCGTCAATTCAAATAACTTTATGGGGATTCATCTCAAACTTTTTTTCAGATCATAGCACATATTACAATAATGCAGTTGGTGTAATTTTAACTTGCGCAATTCTTTACGATTTTCTTTTTAGAACAAGTATTGGTTTTAATATGTTATTTTTAGAAGAAATTTGGAGTAGAAACTTTACAAATTTATTCATAGCACCAATTAAAATTGGTGAAATAATTACTTCCCTTATTATTACAGCTTTAATTAGAGCGTTGATTGGACTTGTGCCCGCAATATTACTGACTTCACCTCTTTTTGGAATATCTTTATTAGATCTTGGTTTGCATTTGTTTTTTCTTTTTCTAAGTCTATACATATTTGGAATTACTCTTGGAATATTAGTTTCAGCAGGATTATTAAGATTTGGTCCTTCTTTTGAAAATATTGCATGGTCCACTATGTTCTTGTTAGCTCCTTTTGGTTGTATTTATTATCCAGTAGAAATTTTACCTGAGTTTTTTCAAAAAATAGCCTACTCTCTTCCACTTGTTTATATCTTTGAAGAAGCCAGAAGCATTTTAATCGATCAAACAGTAAATTATAAAAATATAATTTATGCATTTTATTTAAATGGAATTTATTTAATATTAGCAATAACACTGTTTTACTATTCTTTTGGTCAGGCTCGTAAAAGAGGAACCTTAATAAATATAGGTGAATAGTTGGTGCGCCCGCAAGGAGTCGAACCCTGAACCTCCAGAGCCGAAATCTGGCGCTCTATCCAGTTGAGCTACGAGCGCATATAGTATTATTATTATAATTTATGAAAAATTTCATTAGTATAATTGTAGATAAAAATGATGAAAAATTAAGAGTAGACTCCTTTATCAGTAATAAAGAAAAGGAGCTTAGCAGAACTAGAATAAAAAATTTAATTCTTAATAATAAACTCAAATTAAACAAAAAAATATTAACAGATCCTTCAAAGATTGTATCTTATGGGGATACTATTCTTTTAGAAATACCTAGTCCAAAAATTACTTCATTAAAACCTTATAATTATAAATTAGATATTGTTCATGAGGATAATGATTTAATTGTAATAAACAAAAATGCAGGAATATCAATGCACCCTGGGCCTGGAAATTATGAAAATACCATAGTTAATGCTTTGATGAATTATGGTGATGGAAAATTGTCAAATATTGGAGATGAACTAAGACCTGGAATAGTTCATAGGATTGATAAAGATACTTCTGGTTTAATTGTGGTTGCTAAAAATAACAAAACACATGAATATCTATCTATTCAGTTTAATAAGCATACGATAAACAGAGTTTATCAAGCACTTATTTGGGGCAAGTTAAGACCTCAAAGTGGAAAAATTGAAACATTAATAACAAGAAGTTCAAAAAATAGACAACTTATGGAAGTAGGATTAACAAAAGGAAAAAAGGCAGTAACAAATTATAAAACTATTGAAGTTTTTGAAAGTGATAAAATACCAACTTTTAGCCTAGTTGAATGTAGATTAAAAACTGGAAGAACTCATCAGATAAGAGTGCATATGAAATATAAAGGAAATAATATTTTAGGAGATAAAAAATATAAAAAAAAATATAAAAAGTTTAAAAATATAGATCCAATTATAGAAAAAATTATTAAAAATTTAGATAGACAATTTTTACATGCAAAAAAATTAGGATTTATACACCCATCATCTGGAAAACAAATTGAATTTTCCTCAAATTTACCGAAAGAATTAGATTTAATTTTAAAAAAGTTAAGAAATACATGCAAATAAAACGATTGTAATATTAGAAAACTTTATTAAATAAATATCCACAATGGCAGATACAACTTACAATTTACCAGCTCTTTCGAATGAAGGAGGTCTTTCCGTATACCTTTCTCAAATAAAAAAATTTCCCATGTTGGATGCTGAGGAAGAATATATGCTAGCAAAAAACTGGAAATCTACAGGTAATGTTAAATCTGCTGAGAAACTAGTAACAAGTCATTTAAGATTAGTCGCAAAAATTGCAATGGGTTATAGAGGATATGGTCTTCCGCTAAACGAAATAATTTCAGAAGGTAATGTAGGATTGATGCAAGCTGTTAAAAAGTTTGAACCTGATAAAGGCTTTAGATTAGCTACTTACGCCATGTGGTGGATTAAAGCATCTATACAAGAGTATATATTAAGATCTTGGAGTCTAGTTAAAATGGGCACAACAACAGCGCAAAAAAAATTATTTTTTAATCTCAAAAAAATAAAAAACCAGATTGCTCCTAAAACTGAAGGTGATTTAAAAGATGAACATGTAAAAAATATTGCAAATAGATTGGATGTTAGCGAAGATGAAGTAATATCTATGAACAGAAGACTTTTGGGTAAAGAACACTCTTTAAATACACCAATAAATGAGACTGGAGATCAATGGCAAGACTGGTTAGTTGATAAAGAAATGGATCAAGAGTTAAAATTTGCGCAAAAAGAAGAAATGGAAAAAAGGAAAGATCTTTTACAAAACTCAATAAAAATACTAAATAAAAGAGAAAAAGAAATATTGTTTGCAAGACGACTTACGGACGAACCTATCACACTAGAGGATTTAAGCAAAAAATTTAAAATTAGTAGAGAAAGAATTAGACAAATAGAAAACAAATCTTTTGAAAAATTACAAAAGCACATGTTAAATGCTGCTAAATCAAAAAATTTATTACCTGTTAATTAGTAGCGAAAGGATCAATAACTAATATTGTATCTTTTCTTTCTGGACTGGTTGAAATGCTAGATACTTTTGTTTCAACAAAATTTTCTAACTCTTTTATATATATTTTTGCATTTTCTGGAAGATTTTCAAATTTTGAAATTCCATTGGTAGAGGTTTTCCACCCTTTGAATGTTTTGTAAATTGGTTTAACCTTTTGTTGATCTTCAATATTTGCTGGTAAATAATCAATTTTTTTCCCATTAAGGTCATATGCAATACACATTTTTATTTCATCTAATTTATCTAAAACATCTAATTTAGTTAGTGCAATACCATCAATTCCCGAAATTTTAATTGTTTGCCTTACTAGTACACCATCAAACCATCCGCATCTTCTTTTGCGACTGGTAACTGTTCCAAATTCATTTCCTCTATTGCCTAGTTCTTCTCCTACCTTGTCTTTTAATTCGGTTGGGAAAGGACCTTGTCCAACTCTAGTAGTATATGCTTTAGTAATACCTAGAACATAATTTATCAAGCCAGGACCACAGCCAGATCCAGTGGCAGCTGAGGATGCAACAGTATTAGAAGATGTAACAAACGGATATGTTCCGTGATCAACATCTAGCAGAATTCCTTGCGCTCCCTCAAATAATATTTTTTTTCCTTGGGATTTAAATTCATCTATTCTCTTCCAAACAGGCTGGGCATATTTTAAAATTTCAGGAGCTATTTTGATTAAATCCTTTTTAATTTTTTCCTTATTATATGTTTCTTTTCCAAAACCTTTTCTTATCGCGTTATGATGATTTAAAGCTGTTTCTAATTTTTCATCCAAGTTTTTTTCGGAAGCTAAGTCAATTATTTTTATTGATCTTCTTCCTACTTTATCCTCATACGCTGGACCGATTCCTCTTTTGGTAGTTCCAATATTTTTTTTACCTGCTAAATCTTCTCTAATTTCGTCTAATTCTTTGTGAAATGGTAATATTAAACTTGCAGACTCAGATATGATCAAATTATTTTCTGTTATATCAACCCCTTTTAATTTTATTTCATCTATTTCTTCAAGTAAGGCAAAAGGATCAACAACAACACCATTTCCAATGATTGATGTTTTATTTTTTCTTACTATTCCAGAAGGTAATAGTCTTAATTTATAAGTTACACCATCAATAACTAAAGTATGTCCAGCATTGTTACCACCTTGAAATCTTATAATTATATCGGCTTTATTGGATAACCAGTCTACAATTTTACCTTTTCCTTCGTCACCCCATTGTGATCCAACTACTACTACATTTTTCATCTAAATTTTTTATCTATATTAATTGTATTTAAATGGTTAATTGGTCCATGACCCTTTCCGTATTTAGGCCCTGAAGCAATTGCATGGTTAACATACTTAATTGCCATCTCACAAGATTTCTTTAACGTTTTTCCACAAGAATAATAAGTAGCTATAGCGCTTGACAATGTACACCCTGTTCCATGTGTATTTTTCGTATTAATTTTTTTGTTTCTAAATATAGAAAGTTCATTTTTATTTAAAAAAATATCATAAATTATTTTTGAATTTAAGTGCCCTCCTTTTATTAAAACATTATTAATTCCTAAATTTAAAATTATATTTGCAGCACCAATCATATCGCTTACATTTTTAATTTTTTTTCCAGTTAAAATTTCTGCTTCAGGAATATTTGGTGTAACAAGACTTACCTTTTTTATCAATTTTGATTTTAGCAATTTTATTGTTTTTTTATCTGTTAATTTTGCACCGCCTTTTGCAACCATTACTGGATCTAAAATAATTTTACTTACTTTAATTTTATTAATTGATTTTAAAACTGATTTAATTACTTGTACAGAGTGCAACATTCCAATTTTAATTGCGTCTGGTCTTATATCTTTTGAGGTAAATTCTATTTGTTTTGATATTTCTTTTCCTGGTATCGTTGCTATTGAAATTACTCCTGTTGTGTTTTGTGATGTTACGGCAGTAATTGCTGTCATCGCATAGGATCCTAAAGAAGTAACAGTTTTTATATCTGCCTGTATTCCTGCTCCTCCAGAAGAATCTGAACCTGCAATAATTAATATTTTTGATTTTGGTTTCAACTTATTTAATTGATCTTTTAACTATATTTATACATTTTGCCAAAAGTTTGTTATCTTCTGACTCTCCCATAATTCTTATTTTGGGTTCGGTTCCAGATTTTCTTACCAACATTCTTCCTTTATTTTTAATTAATTTTGAAGCAACTCTTATTGCTTTTTTACATTTTGGTGAGTTAATAATTGATTTATCTTTAACATTAATGTTCTCCAAAATTTGAGGAGTAAATTTAAAAAGATTAAATAATTCGCTGGCTTTTTTTCCTTTTCTCATAGAAAACAAAACTTCTAAAGCAACCAATAAACCATCTCCTGTTGTAGCAAATTTACCTAATATAATATGCCCAGATTGTTCACCTCCTAAATTAAATTTATTTCTCTGCATTTTTTCTTTAACATATCTGTCTCCAACGTTTGCCCTAATAAAATTAATTTTCTGTTTTTTTAAATATCTTTGAAGACCATAATTCGACATTAAAGTGCCAATTACACCACCTTTAAGTATTTTTTTTGTTTTCCATCTGTTTGCTAACATTGCAATAATTTGATCTCCATCAATTATGTTACCTTTTTCATCACATAAAATTACTCTGTCCGAATCTCCGTCAAGTGATATGCCTAGATCAACTCTATTTCTTTTTACTAAATTTCTAATTTTAGTTGGAAAAGTAGACCCACATTTTTTATTTATATTTAAACCATTTGGAGATGTTCCTACAACATAAACTTTAGCACCTAGAGATTTAAACAACTCAGGTCCAGATTTATACCCCGCACCATTAGCACAATCTATTGCGATTTTTATACCCTTTAAGCTAAATTTTTTAGGAAAATTACTTTTTAAAATATCAATATATTTATTGTTTGCATCTTCTAAACGTTTTACTCTTCCTAAAATTTTTGGTTGTGCAAGACTTATATTAATTTTTTTATCTATTAATTTTTCAATTTTTTTTTCTATTCTATCAGAAAGTTTTAAACCGTCTGGACCAAATAATTTTAAACCATTGTCGTAATAAGGGTTATGAGAAGCTGTAATCATAATCCCCATGTTTGCTTTCATTTTTTTTGTTAACATTGCTAAACCATTGGTTGGTAATGGACCAAGAGTAAAAACATGCATTCCTGCTGATGCCAAACCCGATACTAATGCAGGTTCAAGAGTATATCCGGACAATCTTGTGTCTTTAGCAATAATTGCTGTTTGTTTTATTTTTTTTAAATTTTTAAAATAAGTTCCTGCTGCAAGTCCAAATTTAAAAAACATTTCTCCATTAATATTTCCCTTATTAACTGTTCCTCTAATTCCATCGGTTCCAAAATATTTCTTAGTCATTATTTATTGATTTAAATACTTTAATACTTTGTTTAATTTCGTTAACATCATGGACTCTTAGAATTTGTACTCCTTGGAGCATACAGAATAATACTGTTGACACTGTTCCTCCTATTCTTTCCTTGCTATCATTTGTTCCTGATATATCTTTAATAAATTTTTTTCTAGATACTCCTATTAATATAGGAAATCCTAGACTATGAAAAATGGAAATCTTTGAGATAAGAGTAATATTATGTTTCAAGTTTTTACCAAATCCAATACCTGGATCGATCAATATATTGTTATGCTTTATTCCTTTTTTTCTAATAGTAGATATTTTGTTTTCAAAGTAATCATAAACATCAAGTAAAACATTTTTGTATTTTGGATTTTTTTGCATATTTTTAGGAGAGCCTTGAATATGATTAATAACAAATGGGTGCTTGTGTTTTTTGATAAAGTTAATTGTACTTGCGTCATAATCTAAACCTGAAACATCATTTATAAGATTAACTCCATATTTTAATCCTTTTTTCATAATTGCAGACTTTCTTGTATCTAGAGAAATAAATTTTTTTAGTTTATGTAATTTTGAAATTGTCTTATATATTCTTTTCCACTCAATATTTTTATTGACTGATTTAGAATTAGGACGTGTAGACTCACCACCAATATCAATAATATCACACCCATCAGAAATCAATTTTTTTGCATGATTAATTCCCTCTTTTTTTTTATTATATTTTCCCCCATCTGAAAAACTGTCAGGAGTTAAATTTAATATTCCCATTATCAATGGTTTTTTTAAAAGATTTAATTTTTTGAATTTTTTTTTTTTTATAATTTGTTTAATATCTGAATAAACCTTTTTTCTTAAATTTTTATTTAATTTTTTTATATCTTTAAAATAAATTTTTTTAACAAATTTTCTTGATATCACTTCCAAATGATCAAAAGAAATACTTTTGTCTCCATGAAGAGCTAATGCTAGTTTATTTTTTACCTTTGATTTTGAGATTGGTCCATAATAGAAATTACACGCTCTTGTGTAATATTTTTCCATTATGAATTAATGTACGATTTTTGGCTTTAGTCCAATTGATCCAAGAGCTGAGTCCTGATTATCATCTTCAACTTTTAAATCTTCCTTGCTGCTTGGATAAATATTTTTTTGAATTAAGTCTTTAATTTCATCTCCAGTGAGCGTTTCATAAGTCAAAAGCGCTTTAGCTAACTTGTGTAAATCATCAATTTTCTCATTTAAAACTTTTTTTGCTCTTTCATAACCTTCTTCTACAATCTTTTTTATTTCGGAGTCTACCTTTCTTGCGGTTTCCTCTGACATATTTTGCTGTCTTGCAACTGATCTACCTAAAAATACCTCTTCTTCATTTTCTCCATAAGCAATTGGACCAAGTTCTTTACTTAATCCAGCTCTCATAACCATTGCTCTTGCTCTTTTTGTGGCCTGCTCAATGTCGCTTGCTGCTCCTGTTGTAACTTTATCCCATCCAAAAATAATTTCCTCAGCCACTCGTCCTCCCATTGCAATTGCCATTTGAGCATGCAATTGCTCTCTAGTTTGAGATAACTCATCTTTTTCAGGAAGTTGCATTACCATACCCAGCGCTCTACCTCTTGGAATAATTGTTGCTTTATGAATAGGATATGCTGCTTTTTCATTTATTGTTACAACCGCATGTCCGGCTTCATGATAAGCAGTTAGTTTCTTTTCTTCATCTGTCATTACCATTGATCTTCTTTCAGCTCCCATCATAACTTTATCTTTTGCTTCTTCAAATTCTTGGTATGTAACAATTCTTTTATTCTTTCTAGCAGCCAATAAAGCTGATTCATTTACTAAATTTGCTAGATCAGCTCCCGAAAAGCCCGGAGTTCCTCTCGCAATTGTTCTAAGGTTAACGTCTGGTGCCATTGAGATTTTTTTTGCATGAACTTTTAATATTTTTTCTCTACCTATAATATCTGGAAGTGAAACAACCACTTGTCTATCAAATCTTCCTGGTCTTAACAATGCAGGATCCAATACATCGGGTCTGTTTGTTGCCGCAATTATAATTACTCCTTCATTTGTATCAAAACCATCCATTTCAACTAGTAATTGGTTGAGTGTCTGTTCTCTTTCATCGTTTCCTCCGCCAAGTCCAGCTCCTCTACTTCTACCTACAGCATCGATTTCATCTATAAATATAATACAAGGAGCATTCTTTTTACCTTGCTCGAACATATCTCTTACCCTTGATGCCCCAACTCCTACGAACATTTCTACAAAGTCAGAACCTGAAATTGTAAAAAAAGGTACACCTGCTTCTCCTGCAACAGCTCTAGCTAATAAAGTTTTTCCTGTACCTGGAGGACCAACTAATAAGGCACCTCTTGGTATCTTTCCACCAAGTCTACTAAATTTTTTTGGATCTTTTAAAAATTCTACTACTTCCTCAAGTTCTTCTTTTGCTTCGTCTACTCCTGCTACATCATTAAAAGTTACTTTACCTTTTAATTGATTCATCATTTTAGCTTTTGATCTACCAAAGCCCATTGCGCCACCCTTGCCACCTTGCATTTGTCTCATAAAGAAAATCCAAACTGCAATTAAAAGCAACATAGGAAACCATGATAGAAGAACTCCAAATAGAGATGGCATTTTTTCCTCTGTAGGAGAAGCAGAAATACTTACTCCTTTGGAAGATAATTTTTCTATTAAATTTGGATCATTTGGAGAGTATGTTGTAAATCTCTCGCCGTTAGACATAACTCCTTTAATATTGTTTCCTTGAATTTCAACTTTAACAACTCTTCCATTGTCCACTTCAGACAAAAATTCTGAGAAAATAATTTTATTATTATTATTAATAGTTCTGTTAGAGTTGTTAAACATATTGTACAGACCTACGGTCAGTACAACTATTATTGCCCACATTGCTAGATTTTTAAAATTCATAACCTTAAAGTAAGAATTATTACGAATTAAACAAGTGCCATTTTGTGGCAATTTTAAAGTTTTTCATTATTTTCCTTTGAAATTTTAATAGAATTACCCACTTTTTCAATAATACATCCTGATAATGTAGATTTAACAAAATTTTTTCCTCTAATTTTGTTTAATATTAAGCTAATGCTTTTGCCTCTGGCATTATAATATCTTTTTCCTATTTTATTTAAAATTATAGCAAATGACCTAAATATTACTTCATTGGCTTCATTAAAAAAACTTGGGTTTAATAAATAAAAAGAATTTTTTTTTAAAAAAGTTGAGTTTAATAAAATATTTCTTTTTACATAAAAATTAATAGATGCATTCGCCTCTTTCAGATTTTTTAAAGTTAATTTAAATTTATTTTCATCAAATCCTTCGTCTTTAATAGTATTGATTAATTTTCTAAATCTAATTCTTTTAAATTTTTCATTACGATTTGAAGGATCATTAACATAGAAATTGAAAACTTTTTTTGCAGTATAAATTAAATCTTTTTTGTTATTATTTATTAATGGTCTAAGTATTTTTATACTTTCGTTTGTATTTTTTTCTATTTCATAAAAAGATAACAAACCATTTAGTCCAGAACCACGAGATAATCTAATAAAAAAATTTTCATATAAATCTTCTAAATGATGACCCAGTAGGATAGTTTTTACATTATCTTTTTTACATTGTTTTTTTAACAAAAAATATCTATTTTTTCTTGCCACAGATTGTAAATTACTTTTTGGTTTTTTTCCTCTCCAAACTAAAATTTTGCATTTTGATTTAAATGGCCTCAGGATAGACTTTACTTTTAAAGCTTCATTTGTTGAATTTTTTCTTATTTTATGATCAACAATATAAAAATAAAGTTTGATATTATTTTTCAAAGCATAGCATTTTGCAAAATAACACAATGCTAAACTATCCGGTCCACCTGAAACACCAATTGCAATATTTTTATCATTTAAATGATTATCTAAAGTGCTCTCAAATTCCTTATATATATGTTTTATTTTTGAAAACTTTAAATTATCTAATATAAAATTATTATGATTTTTCTTTTTTACACTCAAACTTTTTTTCTTCATATTTTGCTTTTTGAAGAACTGATTGATCGGCTTTTGGATATTCCTTTTTAACGCCAGTAATCATCAAACATCCTTGATCTTTTTCTCCTATCTGCACCAATGATACTCCAAGTTTTAATAAATTTATAGGACCCTTTTCGCTTTTTGGATACCTTTGATAACCCTCAAGATACGCAGAGGCTGCGTCCGTATAGAGTTGTCTTATTCTAAAAGTTTCTGCATACCAATATTGAGCATTTCCTGCCAGATTATGTTCTGAATTACTAATAACAAATTCCCTAAAAGCTCTTTCCGCAGTATTATAATCTCCAACTTTTAAAAAGCTTGTTGCAAACTCATATTGTTTTTCTGGTGTAACATTTGGGAGAATTTTTTCTTCTGACTCAAAAGTTTCTGTTAATACTGTTGTTGTTGAGTCAATTGATTGGGTCTGCTGAACTTTTAAATCTGTTTCACTATCTTTATAAGATATAGAACCTAAATCTTGAGGCTGAGAAGAGCCCGGTAAAATTTCTTCTTTGCTATCACTAGCATTTATAGAAGATATTTTTTGATCTTCTAAAGTATTATTATATGCAGTGTTATTTTCTAATTGCTGAAATCTTAATTGATTGTCAGCTTGTACTTTTGATAATCTCGTAGATAATTTGTCTAGTTTAAAATTTATTTCCTCAAAATTGTTTGTTAATTCTTGAAACTGCTTTTCAATTTCAGAAAGTTTTAATAAATGTCTTGTCAGCACTTCTTCAGAATTTTGATCAAGTTTTTTATCCGCACTCGAAACATTGTTATCATTAGATACTGAGGTAGTATTAGAAAAAGAATCTGATGAATAAACGGCTTTTTCTAATGTACGCAAATCCTTTTGTATTAATTCTAAAACTTCATTAATCTCTTTATTTTCTGCTTTTAGTTCTGCTGATACAACTGTCGATAATATTAAAGTAACTAATAACAATAATTTTTTCTTCGAAAGAAACATTAATTGATTTGTAAGTAAAATGATGGCAAAAAAAAGACCCTGAAAATATATTATTTTTCAGGGTCTTTTAAATTTATATTATTTTTTAATTAGCTTTTACTGTAACAGCTCTTCTGTTTTTTGACCAAGAAAGTGGGTTTGATCCTGAATCCACTGGTCTTTCTTTTCCATAGCTAATTACAGAAATTCTGTCTGAAGAAACTCCGTAAGTCATCAAATAATCCTTGGCTGAATTTGCTCTTCTTTCGCCTAGTGCCAAGTTATATTCTCTTGTTCCTCTTTCGTCAGCATGACCTTCTAATACAACATTTATGCTTGGATTTTTTCTTAACCATGCAGCTTGTTTTCTTAAAGTGTCTCTTGAACGAGTTGTTAAAACCGATTCGTTTGTTGCAAAAAATACTCTGTCAGGAACTCCTTTTGCTAAATACTCTACTGTGTCTGTTCCTGTATATACATCGCCTTGAAGTTGCGATCCCATTTGCTTAGTTTTTGTTGCACATGCAGAAAGCACAAAACTAAACAGTACTACTAAAAAGGCATTTTTTAAAATTTTGATTAAATTCATTATCGCTCCTTAAATCTTTTTATGGACTTTTTCACAACTAATTAGAACTTTCAAGCTTAAAAATCAACTTTTTATTAGTATTTTTTTTCATTTTTAGTGCTAATTACTCAATAAAGATGACCAAGATGGGTCAGATGCATCTGTCTCAGTTTCAACCAATCTCTCGTTATAACCAGTCAAATCAATAGACCACAATTTCGCTGAAAATCCTTTGCCTTCACTGTCTGATTTGGTTTCTCTATAAAAAATTAGAACTCTGCCATTTGGTGACCAAGAAGGTGCCTCTTGATAATAGTTTTCTGTAAGTAATCTCTCACCTGTTCCATCTGTTCTCATTACTCCAATGTAAAATTTTCCTTTATGCAGTTTAGTAAAAGCTATCAAATCACCTCGTGGAGACCAAACAGGTGTACCATACAAACCTTTTCCAAAAGAAATTCTTTTTACAGATTTTCCATTACTTTTCATTGTATATATTTGCTGATATCCACTTCTATCAGAATTAAATGCAATATATTTGCCATTAGGTGAGAAAGATGGAGAGGTATCTATTGAAGGATGATTGGTGATCTTTTCAACAATTCTATTTTCAAGATCCATTGTATAAATTTCAGAATTTCCATCTTTAGCAAAGCTCATTATAATTTTTTTTCCATCCGGTGAAAATCTAGGAGCAAATGTCATTCCTGGAAAATCTCCAACAACTTCTTGTAAACCTGTTTCAATATCTAAAAGGTATACTCTTGGTAAATTTTTAAAATATGACAAATAAGTTACCATCTGGTTTGTAGGATTAAATCTAGGTGTAAGTACTAATTCATTTCCTAATGTAAGATATTTATTATTAAAACCGTCTTGATCCATAATCGCAAGTCTTTTAATTCTTCTAGTTTTCGGTCCTTTTTCAGATACGTATATAATTCTTGTATCAAAATAACCTTTCTCACCAGTTAGTCTTTCATAAACTTTATCAGTTATTATATGCCCAACTCTTCTCCAATTATTAGGAACTGTAGTAAAAGCTAAAGCAATCATTTCCCTTCCTGCAAGAACGTCCCAAAGTCTAAATTCTACTTTTAATTTGTCATCTACTAATGAAACTTTTCCTGTAATTAATGCTTGTGCTTTTATCAATCCCCAATCTTCAAATCTTGGTTTAAAGTGAGCTATGTCAGGTTTTTGCAAAAAAGCTTTTTTATCTAAAGGGTTAAACAAGCCTGTTCTTTTTAAATTATTCTCTACAATTTTTGAAATTTCTGAACCAATATCGCTTATTTCTAGTTCTTTTTTTCCATTATTTATAGTTTTTTCATCAGAAAATAATGGAGATACTGCAATTGGAAGGGGATTTAAATTACCTCTTGTAATATCAACTTCGATTAAAGAGTAAACATTATTAGGTAAAAAAAATAATATTAATAATACGATTGTTTGTATTTTTCTAATCATCCTTCTAACATCTCCCTTGCATCAAAATTAAGCTGTAAATCCTTCCACCTTTCATATCCAGTGCTTGGAACTCTCAAAGGTTGACATAATTGAATGGCTCTAAGTGCACTTTCGGCTAAAACTTTATAGAAACCTTGTCCAGGCTTATTCATTCTAGCATGATCTAGTATTTCTGTTTTAGTCACTGTTCCATCTGGTTTCAACTTTAATTTAATTCTAACTAATAAGTTTTCATTATATGGTAAACCCAAAGGAATGCTCCAGCAACCAAATATTTGTGCTTTAAGAGCATCTTCCTCGGTTAGTGTTAATGCTTGAGAGTTCATAGTTGGATCCTGAGATTGAGATACATCAGGTGATTTTTCATTTGTAACTGCCATTTCTTCTTTAGATTTATCAATTAAAGCAGCTATTTGATTTGGATCAAACATTTCATCTTTTTCAAACTCTGAAACTTGTTTAACTTTATTATCTTCTTTTTCTGGATTTTGTTTTTTTTCCTCTATTTTTTTTATTTTTTCAACTTTCTCTTCTGGTAAAGGGATTGAGTCTGGTTTTTCTTTCTTTATTTTTTTTGGTGGTGCCTGTTCCGATACAAGTTTTTCCTGTTCTTTTTTTACTTTTTCAATAATTTTTTTAGCTTTTGGAGCATAAGGAATATTGGTTTCATCTGTAATCTGAATTAATTCAATTGAAACTATAGGAGGTATATCTAATGGTTTTTTTGCTACAAAAGGTAATGTTATCATTGCAAAAAAAATTATAAATAAATGAAATCCAGATGAGAGTATAAGGTTTTTATACACAATTTATCTCTCCTTATAAGGTTCAGAAATTAATGCTACTTTCGTAAAGCCAGATCCTGACAACATTCCCATAACTTCTAAAACTCTTCCATAATTTATTGTCTTGTCGCCTCTAACATAAATTCTTGTATCTGTTCTGTTTTTTGAGACAGCTAATATTTTTGCAATAACACTATCATATTCAACTTTTGCTTCTTGGACAAAAATTTCTCCTTTTGAATTAATAGTTAATGTAAGTGGTTCTTGTTCTTCGGGAAGAGAGTCAGCTGAACTTTCTGGTAGATCTACTTGCACCCCCACAGTCAACAAAGGTGCAGTAACCATAAATATTATCAGCAAAACTAACATTACATCTACGAATGGCGTAACATTAATTTCACTCATCGGTTCTCTAAGTGAACTTTTTAATTTAAATGCCATTTTAAATTATTGAGACAAATCTCTTTGAAAAATTTTCTAATTTTTGTAAATATTTTTTTGAATCACTATTAAATTTATTGTAAGCGACTACAGCAGGTATAGCTGCCAATAATCCTAGCGCGGTCGCAAAAAGAGCTTCTGCAATTCCTGGTGCCACAATTGCTAAACTAGTATTTCTTGATATTGCTATCGACTGAAAAGAATTCATTATTCCCCAAACAGTTCCAAAAAGACCTATGAATGGAGCCGTAGATCCGACAGTTGCTAAAAAAGTATAATTTTTTTCTATCTTAATCATTTCTTTATCAATATTTGTTTCCAGTATCACTGGAAGTTTGTCTGTTAAACTTGATCTTGATCTTGATTTTACAACTGTTTGCATACAACTTTTAAATATATTTGCCATAGGGTCACTAACATTGGAGGGTAAATTATTATAAAAGGTTTCTGCTGATTTTGATTTCCAAAATTTTTCCTCGAACTCCTCTGAGCTTTTATTTATATTTTTAAACAATTTATATTTATCAAAAATTATAGCCCAAGAATAAATTGAACTGGCTATTAAAATTATTATAACCGATTTAACTATTACATCTGCTCTTATGAAAAGCTTTAAAATTGAAAAATCTGTGTTACTTGCAAGACCAACTGCCTGAGAGGTAATATCTGCTTCCATTTAAAAGCTTTCACACTAAAATGTGTCATCAATTTGTCTTTTTTAATATTACTTTAATCTTCGACACGATAAGTATTGTTAAAATAACTAGCAATTAGTATTGCGTCGGCTTTGTTTGAGTCTTTTTTTCTAGTTAATTTCGATGAAATAGAAGGAAAAATTTCAATTGCTTTAGATCTGCTTGCCTCTTTTTCTGTTTTTAATAAATTAAAGTATTTTTTCCATTTCGCTGGTCTTACAAAATAAATAGGTAATTGCATTGCTGAACAAATTCCTTTTATAACACCAAAAGATTGTCCAAAATTAAACATGCTTGTTACTCCTTGTCCTGGCATTGCAGAAACTTGCTCAACTACAACAAATATATCTTTTTTTGAAAAGTTTTTAATTCTTAAATAAATTTCATTATAAGTTTGAGAACCATTGATTTGTCTTTTATTTTTTTTTCCATCTGGCATAACTGGCATATCTATAATGTCCTTAACCTCGCCATCTTCAAAAAAACAAATGGCTCCAGAGATTCCTGGATCTATCCCTATTATTAACATTTAACTCTCAATAAATTTAACATTTGTAAAAACATTTTGGACATCATCAATATCTTCTAAATTTTCTAAAAATTTTATAGCACATTCTTTATCTTCTCCGTACAAATCCACACTATTTAATGGTATCCATTCTATTTCTGTTGATAGAAAATTAGTTATATTTTTTTCTAATTTTTTTTTTACATTATATATATCTTCTTTTTTACATCTTATCTCATGAAAATCTGAGTTCAAAAAACATTCATCCGCTCCAGCTTCTAAAGCATATTCAAATATTTTCTCCTCTTTTACTTCATTTTTATTTATTTTAATTATACCGATTTGATTAAAATTGTGGGATGCAGATCCCTGTGTGCCAAGGTTACCGTTGTTCTTTTGAAATATAGATCTAATTTTTGAAGCAGTTCTATTTTTATTATCAGTTAAAGCTTCTACTATTACAGCTATTTTACAGGGACCAAATCCTTCATAACGCAAGTTTTCAAAATCTGAGTCTAAATTAATCTTTGATTTTTCTATGGCTCTTAAAATATTATCTTTGGGCATATTTGAAGATCTTGCAGATTGAATGGCTGATCTTAGTCTGGGATTCATTTCTGGGTTTTTGTCTCCGAGTTTTGCAGCGACTGTAATTTCTTTTGACAACTTCGCAAATATCCTTGACCTTTGTTTATCTGCTCTATCTTTTTTATGTTTTATTCCTGCCCAGTGTGAGTGTCCTGCCATAATTAAATTAAATCTCCTCCAAAAATAAAACTTTCGATTTTATCAGCTAAGCCAGTTTTTTTATTCGCATCAACAATTAGTCCACACAAACTTGCTTCACCTGTGGCCGGAAAATGTTTAACAGCATCTTTTTTTAAAAACTTGTTCAATGAGTTTTCTTTATTCATTCCAATAACAGAATTATAATCTCCACACATTCCAGCATCAGTTAAATATGCAGTACCGTTTTTTAATATCCTTGCATCGTTAGTAGGAACGTGCGTGTGTGTACCAACAACTAATGTTGCTTTTCCATCAAAAAAATGACCGATGGCCATTTTTTCACTTGTTATTTCACCGTGGAAATCAACTACTAAAAAATCAAAATTTTTTTTTAATACATTGTTTTTTAAAAATAAAACTGAAGATTCAAAAACATTTTCACATTTTTTCATAAAAATATTTCCCATTAAATTTAAAACTCCTATTTTTAATCCATTTTTAACTTTATAAATTCCAAATCCTTCACCCGGTGTTGCTGCTGGCAAATTAAATGGTCTTAAAAGTTTATTTTCTCGAGTTATATATTGTGCTGTTTCTTTTAAATCCCATACATGGTTTCCGGTTGTAATAACATCCGCACCGTATGAAAAAAGTTCGTTTGAAATTTTTTCAGAAATTCCTACTCCTCCTTCGGCAGCATTCTCACCATTTACTATTACAAAATCTATATTTTTTTGGTTGATTATGTTTTTTAAATTTTTTTTTATTGATGTGCATCCTGATTTACCCACAACATCTCCCAAAAATAAAATTCTCATTTATAAGCCTTTTTGTTTGTTAAAATAATATTGAGTTTTTGATCAAACTCATCAACTTTTAATTTTTTCACTTTTTGGAACTCAAAAGCTAAACCTATAGTTAGACATTTTTTTATTTTCTTA
Source organism: uncultured Pelagibacteraceae bacterium (assembly GCA_902550285.1). Lineage (GTDB taxonomy): Bacteria > Pseudomonadota > Alphaproteobacteria > Pelagibacterales > Pelagibacteraceae > Pelagibacter. The sequence continues at coordinate 69,197 of CACCYQ010000002.1, forward strand.
ATTTTTTCAATATACCTATCGTAATATCCTCCTCCATATCCTAATCTAAATTTTCTAATATCAAAAGCAACTGTGGGAACCAATAAAACGTCTGGATAAACTAATCTCTTTTTTAAAGGCTCTAGAATCCCATATCTATTAATTTTCACAGGGAATTGAGGTTGCCAAATATAAAAATCTAACTGATTGTTTTTTTTAATTATAGGCATTGATATTTTGTAGTTTTTTGATCTAAGTTTTTCTAAAATTTTTAAATCGTCAATTTCATAATTTACAGGAAAGTATCCGCCTATAATGCCCTTATTTATTTTTTTCTTATTTAAAATACTCATTAAATTAGAAAAATTTATTTTATAATTATTTTTATATTTTTTTTTTCTTAAATTAAGAATTTTTTTTCTAGTTTTTGTTTTTGACACAAATATTATTGAATATTATTTTCGGAATCTGTTTTTTTGATAAAATTTTCGATTTGGTCTGTAGCTTTATCAATTATATTTTCATAATTATGATTATTTTTTTCAATTTCATCTTTTAAATTATTTAATTGATCGTTAAGACTCATTATTTCATTTTCTTTATTATCTTTGTAATCATAAATTAAAGATTTTAGTTCTTTAAATTTTTCAGTAAGTTTTAAAAGTTCATTTTTGTTTTTTTCTATTTTTTTTTTGGTTTCATAGTATTCATCCATAACTGTAATAGAAGTAATCAAAAGAAGCTTATTTTCACCTATGGTTCCTAAATTTAACTTTAAATTATTAAATTTTTCATTTAAATTGGCAGTCAATTCTTGAAGATGTTCTTCCTGTCCATCTTCACAGGATAAAAGAAATTCTTTACCATTAAATTTTACATTTACATTTGCCATTTATCTACTTCTTCTAATAAAATATCTGTTTCTTGATTTAATTCATCAATTTTTTCGGCAAATTTTGACTCTTTTTTTTTTTCAAAAAGCTGTTTTTCTTTTAATTCTTCTAGTCTTGATTTAAGATTCTCATAATCTTCTTTTAATAATAAATATTTATTTTCTATTTCATTTTTTTCAATTTCTAATTGATTCTTATGATTGTTTAATTCTTCTATTGAAGATGTAATTTGTGGGTTCTCAAGACTTAAGTTGCTTAATTTGTTTAATACTTCGTTAAGTTTTTTTTCTTTTTCATTAAAGCTTTTCATATATATAAAACTATAATATTAAATAGAGTCATCGAAGTCTACAAAGGATAACAATTGAACAAGCAAAATAGAGATTTATCAAATGCAATAAGGTTTTTAAGTATAGATGCTGTGGAAAAAGCTAATTCAGGGCACCCTGGTCTGCCAATGGGTATGGCAGATGTAGCCACAATATTATTTAAGTATTTTTTAAAATTTAATCCAAAACATCCTGATTGGATAAATAGAGATAGATTTATTTTATCTGCGGGCCATGGTTCGATGCTACTTTATTCTTTACTTTATCTTACAGGTTATAAAAGTGTGTCAATTGATAACATAAAAAATTTTAGACAATTAAATTCGATTTGTGCCGGTCATCCTGAGTATGAAAAAAATACTGGTATAGAAACTACTACAGGGCCACTAGGTCAAGGAATAGCAAATGCAGTTGGATTTGCATTAGCGGAAGAAATTTTAAAAGAAAAATTTGGAAAAAAAATTATAAACCATAAAACCTATGTTTTGGCTGGAGATGGCTGTTTAATGGAAGGAATAAGCCACGAAGCTTTAAGTTTAGCAGGACATTTAAAATTAAAAAATTTAATTTTATTATTTGATAATAACTCAATATCAATAGACGGACCTACAAACCTTGCTGTATCTGATGATTTTAAAAAAAGATTTAATAGTTATGGATGGAATTATATTGAAATAGATGGACACAATGAAAAACAGATTTTTAATGCTTTAAAAAAATCTCAGAAATCCAAAGCTCCTTCAGTAATTTCATGCAAAACAATTATTGGTTATGGTTCTCCCAACAAATCTGGAACAGCATCTGTACATGGAAGCCCGCTAGGAAAAGATGAAGTAGCCCTGGCAAGAAAAAAACTAAAGTGGAACTGTAAACCTTTTATAATTCCAAAAAATATAATTAATGAATGGAGAAAGATCGGAGCAAAAGCATCTCAAAAATCGAAAAATAAAAAAATTAAACCTAAAAATATTTCTAAAATAGTTTCAAAAATAATTAAAAAAAGAAAAACAAAATTATATAAAGTCTATGGAAGCATCTGCAACAAGAAAATCTTCACAAAAAATAATAAATTCATTAACAAAAAAAATCCCTGAACTTATTGGAGGTTCTGCAGATCTTTCAGGATCAAACAATACAAAGTCTGAAAATCATAAAATAATTAAACCTGGAAATTTCAAAGGAAATTATCTTCATTATGGTGTGAGAGAACATGCAATGTGTGGAATAATGAATGGCCTTGCACTACATAGTAATTTAATTCCATATGGTGGTACTTTTCTTATTTTTAGTGATTATTGTAAACCTTCTATAAGATTGTCGGCTCTTATGAAACAAAGAGTAATTTATGTTATGTCTCATGATTCTATTGGTTTAGGTGAAGATGGTCCAACTCATCAACCAGTTGAGCAACTTAGCAATTTAAGATCTATACCAAACTTAAATGTGTATAGACCTGCTGACACTATAGAAACTTTTGAATGCTGGGAACTTGCTTTAAAAAATTATACTTCACCAAGTGTCATTGCCCTATCCAGACAAAAAATTAATCCAGTCAGAAAAAAATATGAGCCCAAAAATAAATGCGCTTCAGGAGCATATGAAATATTAAGAACTAATAAAAAAATAGAATTAACAGTTCTCGCTACTGGTTCAGAAGTTAATTTGGCTATTGAAGTTAGTCATAAATTAGCCACACAAAACATTTATTCAAAAGTTATATCAGTGCCTTCATTAGAATTATTTAATAATCAGTCAGAAAAATATAAAAATGAAATAATGAATGAAACTAAATATAAAATTTCAATAGAAGCAGGCTTAACTGAAACTTGGAAAAAATATGTTGGCAAAAATGGGATTTGTTTTGGAGTTGATGATTTTGGAAAAAGTGCACCAGAAAAAGATGTATTTAAATCTTTTTATCTAAGTAGCAATTATATAGCTACACAAACAAAATCAATGATAAATAAATAGTATGACAATAAAAGTTGGGATTAACGGATTGGGAAGAATTGGAAGAATGATTATTAGATCATTAGTTGAAAATAATAATAAAAAAATAGAAATAAAACATATTAATAGTAGATCAAGTGCAAAGATAGTTTCTTCTTTATTAAAATACGATTCTATCCATGGAAAATTTAATTGTAAAATTAAACATGGAGATAATTATTTAAATATAAATGGTAAAAAAATTACATTTTCACAATATTCAAATTTAAGCGAAATTAAATGGAAGAATTTCGATGTTGATTATGTTTTAGAATGTACGGGAAAATTCAATTCAAAAGATAAACTTATTCCTCACTTAAAAAATGGAGCAAAAAAAATTATAGTTTCAGCGCCATGTAAAAGTGCTGACAAAACTATTGTATATGGTGTAAATCATAAAACTTTAAACAAAAGTGATTTAGTAATTTCAGCAGCATCTTGTACTACAAATTGTCTTGCTCCAGTCGCATATATATTGAACAAAGAATTCAAAATAGAGACAGGTTTTATGACAACTATTCACTCATACACTTCTGATCAAAGATTATTAGATAATTCTCATAAGGATTTAAGAAGAGCAAGATCTGCCTCCCAATCTATGGTGCCAACATCTACAGGTGCTTCAAAATCAATTGGTGAAATTATTCCAGAACTAAAAGGTAGACTTCAAGGTTTGGCAATAAGAGTTCCAACGCCCAACGTGTCACTTATAGAATTTGTTTTTAACTCAAAAAACAATTTATCAATAAAAAAAATTAACGATTCTTTTATAAAAGCTTCAAAAAAAGAATTACATAATATATTGGAAACTACTGAAGAAAAGCTAGTTTCAACAGACTTCAATCATAATCCAAATTCTGCTATCATAGATTTATCTCTAACTAGCATAGCAAATGAAAAAATGGGAAAGGTCTCTGCGTGGTATGATAATGAGTGGGGATTTGCTTCTAGAATGTGTGACTTAGCAGAATATATTAGTAAAATATAAATTTTTATATGAATTATATTTCAAATAAAAATTTAGAACTTAAGGGTAAAAAAGTTTTACTTAGAGTAGATTTAAATGTACCAATGAAAAATGGTTATATTACAGAATCCTCTAGGATAGAGAAAATTTTACCAACTATAAATTTACTAATTGAAAAACAAGCAAAAATTGTAATTTTATCTCACATTGGTAGACCTAAAGGAAAAGTTGTAGAAGACATGTCTTTAGAACCAATTTCAAGAAAACTAGCCTCTCTAATAAATAAAAAAGTTTTGTTCAACAAAGAAAAAATTAACGAAAAAACAAAAAGCGAAATAAATAATATTCCAAATGGATCTATTATGATGTTAGAAAATATTCGCTTTTATGAAGGCGAAGAGGCAAATAATAATGAATTTTCTAATAAATTATCAGATTTAGGTGATGTTTATGTTAATGATGCATTTTCATGTTCTCATAGATCTCACGCATCTATTGAGGGAATAACTAAACATATACCATCATTTTTTGGTTTACAAATTATAAAAGAAATTGATGCATTAAAAAAATTAACTTCAGAGATAAAAAAACCTATTACTTTAATTATAGGTGGGTCTAAAATTTCAACGAAAATTAATATTATTAATAATTTAATAAAAAAATTTGATAATATTATAATTGTAGGTGGAATGGCAAATACAATGCTAAAACATACCGGTAAAAAAATCGGAAAATCAATAGTCGAAAATGATTGTAAAAATTCAGTTGAAGAAATTTTAAAAAATTCTAAAAAATACAATTGTAACATAACTTGTCCAGTCGATGTTGTGGTCGCAAAAGATATTCAGAGTAAAGGAAAAAATAAAAGTATAAGCAAAGTTGATAATGACGAAATGATACTTGATATTGGGCCTAAAACAGTTTCATCTATAAAACAAATAGTTAATGAATCAAAAACAGTTCTGTGGAATGGTCCTGCGGGATATTTTGAGAATCCAAGTTTTCAAAATGGCACAAAAAAAATTTTAGAAATAATTTCTAAAAAAACAGAAAGTGATAAAATATTTTCTGTGGCTGGAGGAGGTGAAACAGTTGCTGCAATAAACAAATTTAAGAAACTTAATTCTTTTACATTTGTTTCAACTGCTGGTGGAGCTTTTTTGGAATACCTTGAAGGAAAAACTTTACCTGGTATAAACGCATTAAACCAAAATGTCTGAATTAAATAAAATCGCATTAAAAATTGTTTCGCCCGGTAAAGGGATATTGGCAGCGGACGAAAGCACTGGAACAATGACTAAGAGATTAGAAAGTGTAAATGTTAAATCAAATGAAGAAAATAGATTAGAGTTTAGAAGTGCTCTTTTTTCATCAAAAAGCATGAGTAATTGTATTGGTGGTGTTATTCTTTATGATGAAACAATTAAGCAAAATTATAATGAAAAATCAATACCAGAGCTAATATCAGAAACTGGAGCAGTTCCTGGAATCAAAGTTGATACAGGAGCAAAAAAACTTGCAAGATCAAATGATGAAAAAATAACAGAGGGTTTGGATGGGCTTAGAGAAAGATTAAAAAACTATTATGACCTAGGTGCACGTTTTACAAAGTGGAGAGCTGTATATTTAATCTCAGAAAAATATCCTTCTAAACTAGCTATAAATGTTAATGCACACGCACTGGCTAGATATGCATCATTAGTACAAGAAGCTGGAATGGTTCCAATAGTAGAGCCAGAAGTTCTTATGGACGGAAATCATTCAGTTCAAGATTGTTTTAATAAAACTTCGGAGGTTATAAAGAAATGTTTTGATGAATTAATTTTTCAAAAAGTTGACCTAAAAAGCATTTTGCTTAAACCAAATATGATTTTACCAGGATCAAAGTCAAATCAAAAAATAACTAGCGAGGAAATTGCTGAACTCACAATAAAATGTTTGATTAACAGTGTTCCTGGCGAGGTACCAGGTATAACATTTTTGTCAGGTGGCCAAAGTGAATTGGAAGCAACAAAAAATTTAAATACAATAAATAAACACAATAAGTCGAAATTCGTAATGACCTATTCATACGGAAGGGCTTTGCAACAAAGTGCCTTAAAACACTGGTCAAAAGATATAAAAGATATTGAAGGGACACAAAAAATATTTGATCATAGAGCTAACATGTGTTCCCTTGCTTCGATGGGTAAGTGGGTTGAAGAAGTTGATAAAGACTAAAAATAAAAAATTTATTTATCTTATATCTCCAGATAAAATTAATAATAAAGAATTTTACAACACATTAGAGGAAATATTTAATTTAAAAAAAATAAAATTTTTTCAATTAAGACTTAAGTCTAAAGATACTAAAGTTGTAACTCGGATATCAAAAAAAATTAAAAAAATTTGCAAAAAACATAAAGTAAAATTTTTAATCAATAATCATCCAATTATTGCAAAAAAAATTGGTGCGGACGGTTGTCACATTGGACAGAACGATATGAATGTAAAAGAGGCAAAAAATATATTAAAAAATAAAATTGTAGGAGTGACATGTCATAACTCAATAAAATTAGTTAAAGAAGCTATAAAACATAAGGCTAATTATATAGCTCTAGGTGCCTTCTACTCTTCAAAGACTAAAAAAGTTCAATTTAAAGCAAATTTCAATGTATTAAGATCTGCGAAAAAAATTACAAAGGTTCCTATAGTGGCAATAGGTGGTATTAATTCTAAAAATTATAAAAAACTATTATTGAATAAAGCTGACTTTTTAGCTATTTCAGGTTTCATTTGGAAAAATAAATATTTAAAACCAATTGAAGCAATAAGGAAATTAAAATGAAAATATCTGCAAATGAAATTAAAACTGGAATGTTGTTAGAGTATAAAAATGATTTATGGGAAGTATTAAAAACTCAACATGTTAAACCAGGAAAAGGTGGAGCATTTAATCAAGTAGAAATGAAAAGCATTAATAAAAATACTAAATTGAATGAAAGATTTAGATCTGAACAAACTGTTGAAAAAGCATCTATAGAGGAAATCAAACATTCTTTTATATATGAAGATGAAAATAACTATTTTTTTATGGATCAAAAAAGTTTTGAACAAATTAATATAGAAAAAAAAATCTTAGGAGAAAAAGGCAAACTGTTAAAAGAAAACTTGGAAGTAAATGTAAAAATTCACGATAATAAACCTATTGGGGTTGAGCTTCCAAACCAAATTAATTGTAAAATTGAAACTACTGAAGCAGCTTTAAAAAAGCAGACGGTTTCATCTTCATACAAACCGGCAGTTTTAGAAAATGGAATAAATATTCAAGTTCCACCATTTATCGAAAGTGGCGATGAAATAATTTTAGATACAAGATCGTTGGAATATATAAAAAAAATATAAAATGAATTCCATTTCACCAGATCTTTATTTGATGATAAAAGCATGTGAAAAAGCATCAAAAGTTTTAATAAGAGATTTTGGAGAAATTGAAAAATTGCAAGTTTCAATAAAAGGACCATCAGATTTTGTTACTAATTCTGACTATAAAGCAGAGGAAATAATTATTAATGAGTTATCAAAATCAAAAAAAAAATATTATTTAATTAGTGAAGAGTCTGGAAAAATTGAAAATGAAAATAAGAATGGATGCTGGATAATTGATCCAATTGATGGAACAACAAATTTTTTAAATGGAATTCCACATTTTGCAATCTCTATAGCATTAAAAATTAAGAATGAAATTGTTTCAGGTGTTATTTACGATCCAATAAAAGATGAAATGTTTTATGCAGAAAAAAATAATGGTGCATATTTAAATAACAAAAGAATAAGGGTTTCAAAAAAAAATAATCTAGATAACTGTTTATTTGCAACAGGTGGAAAAAATGAAATAAAAACAAAATTAAATATAAGAAAATTCGGAAGCGCATCTTTAGATTTGGCATACTTAGCCGCAGGAAGATATGATGGTTTTTTTCAAAAAAATCTTAGTTTATGGGATGTGGCTGCTGGTCTGATTTTAATTAAAGAGTCTGGTGGAAAAGTAAACGAAATAAATCTTGAAAAAAATAATAATGTTAAAATTTATGCATCAAATAATTCAATACATGAAAAAATGCTAGATAATATAGATAACTTTTAATTGTTTTTAAGTAATGTTTTGTTATAAAACGCCAAATGAAAAAAAAAATACATCCAAATTATCATAATATCAAAGTAGAAATGACTGACGGAACTCAATTTGAGACAAGATCTACATGGGGATCAGATGGTGATGTATTAAAGTTGGAAATAGATCCAAAGTCACATTCTGCATGGACTGGTGGAAAACAAAAAATTCTTGATAAAGGAAGAGTAAGTAAATTTAATAAAAAATTTCAAAATTTCAGATCAGAGAAAAAAAGCTAATGTCAAATACCCCCCTAATGCCAATGGCAACAGCTGTTTGGTTAGTTGAAAATACTTCTTTGACATTCAAACAAATTGCAGATTTTTGCAATTTGCACGAAGTTGAAATTCAAGGAATTGCTGATGGAGAAGTTGGCAAGGGAATTAAAGGTTACAATCCAATTATTTCAGGTCAATTGACAAGAGATGAATTAGAAAAATCTTCTAAAGATAATAATAGACCTTTAAAAATTAGTGTTAACGAAATAGAAATCTCTTCATCTGAAAGCAAAGATAAAAAATATATTCCTTTATCTAGAAGACAAGATAAGCCTGATTCTGCTCTCTGGTTAATTAAACAACACTCGTTATTGAAAGACTCTCAAATTGCTAATTTGATAGGAATTACAAAAAATTCAGTAACAGCAATTAGAAATAAAAATTATTGGAATTATAACAATTTAAACGCAAAAGACCCAGTTGCTATTGGATTGTTTACTCAAAAAGAACTTTTTGAAGCAATACAAAAAGCTGAAAGAAGAATTAAAAGAGAAAAAAAAGAACGTGAAAAGGAAGAGTTATCAAAAAAAAGTAATGCTTAATTATAATGGACATCATAATATTATAATGATAACTACTGAACTTTTTGGAGGATGTTATTAAGATAGAAGTAAAAGACAATAATGTAGAACAAGCTCTTAGAGTTTTAAAAAGGAAACTTCAGAGGGATGGTTTTTATAAAATTATTAAATTAAAAAGTAATTATGAAAAACCATCAGAGAAAAAAAAGAGAATACTTCAAGAAAATATTAAAAGAGTAAAAAAATTAAATAAACTTAAAAATAGATTTTAAATTAACGCGGGGTGGAGCAGCCTGGTAGCTCGCAAGGCTCATAACCTTGAGGTCGGCGGTTCAAATCCGTCCCCCGCAACCAAATATTTAATTTTTTTGTCTAATTTTCAAAAATACTTCTGAAGAAAATTTATTTCCATACTCGCTCCAGTGCCCATCACAAGTATGAAAATATAAATGCCTTTTATTATAATCTTTGTAGTCCATTAAATCTATTAATATAGAACTATTTTTTTTTGCTAATAATTCAAATTTTTTATACCAATATAAATTCTTATAATTTTGTTTTTTTGAAAAGTTTATATCAAAAATAGTTGGAATAATAATTATGTAAGATTTAACTCCCTGCTTAACATTAATAATTTTCTCAACATATTTTATAGTATCATCTACTGTTTTTTTATCTTTAATATAGTAAGAAAGATTTTCATAACCATGATCTAATTTTATATTAAGAACTAAATATAATGATCTGATAAAATTATAAGAATACGTAAAACGTGCCAATAAATCAGGTACAACATATCTAGATTTAAATATTTTTTTATTTAAATTATTATTTTCAGATTTTAAATAATTTATATCTGCTAATTTCCCCCAATCATTCTGTGGTAAAAAAAAATAAATTAGCTCATCGAAATTATAATCAATATTTCCACTAATATATTTCTTATATTGAGTGTATGGTTCTGTGCCTGCGTTTCCAAAATTCAATACTTTTTTCTTAAGTTTTTTTTCAACAATTTTAGCAAATATTTTATCAAGTTTTACTCCAGGTCCCTCAGCAAAACTATCCCCGATCAACATTATTGTTTTATTAGAACTATTTTTAATGTAATCAACATCGTCTCTGGCTCCTACATTGTTGGTTCTATATTCAACATCAAAACAACGCGATATATGTCTCGTAGAATAATTTTTTTTATGCCAAATAATTCCATCTTTGTCTTTTTCAATCCAATCATGTTTAAACTTTTCTTCGAAAGAATATTTGGGTTTTTCATTGATTAGAAATAGTTCAAATTTAGTAAAAATTATTGAAACAAATTCAAAAAAAAATAGAAATATAAGAATTGGTAAAATAAATTTTTTCACTAATTTAGATTCTATAGTTAGACTTTTTACTATCTAAAAGGAATCCTTTAACTGTATCAATGGTAAGCTGTCTGTAAGAAGTTCCAAAATTTTCGATTTTTTCGATAATTGATGGAGGTGCTGTGATTATATGACAGCCTAATTGTTTTGCTTGAATATAGTTGTAGGGTTCTCTTGTGCTTGCCCATAAAATTTGAACATTATTAAATTTTTTTGATAAATTTATGCTTTTTTTTATTTCAGGAACTGGATCTTTGCCTTTATCACCCATTCTTCCAGAAAATATAGATATAATAACTTTTGTTTTTTTATTTATTTTTTTTAAAATTTTTAATGTTTGTTTATAGCTATAAACAGCAGTAATATTTAGCTTTATATTTTTATTATTTAAAATTTTGATTGCTTTGCCAAGAAAAATTCCTTTTGAATTTGTTACAGGAATTTTTACATATATTTGATTTCCCCAAGTTTTAATTTTTTGAGCTTGTTGAATAATATTTTTAGTGTCATCTGCAAAAACTTCAAATGATATAGGTTTCTTCGTAACTTTTAAAATATTCTTACAATAATTGAGATAATTTTTTGCTCCTGCTTTTCTCATAAGGCTTGGATTGGTGGTAAAACCTTTCACAATTTTTTTTTTTGTAAAAGATCGAATTAAATTAATATCTGCTATATCACAAAATATTTTAGTCATAAATTAAAGGTTTTTGATAATATCCTCAGTCATTTTTTTTGCATCAGCAAATAGCATTAATGTATTTTCTCTATAAAATAAATCATTGTCAATTCCAGCGTAACCAGGTGAAAGACTTCTTTTCACAAAAAGCACAGACTTAGATTTTTCAACATCTAGAATCGGCATTCCATAAATTGGGCTTTGCGGATCTGTTTTTGCAACAGGGTTTGTTACATCGTTAGCACCTATTACATAGGCTACATCACAATTTGCAAAATCATTATTTATTTCTTCTAGTTCAAATACTTCGTCGTAAGGAACGTTTGCTTCAGCTAACAAAACATTCATGTGTCCTGGCATTCTTCCAGCTACTGGATGAATAGCATAAGTTACTTTCACTCCATTTTTTTTTAATGCATCTACCATTTCTCTTAATGCATGTTGAGCTTGTGCAACCGCCATTCCATATCCTGGTACTATAATTACTGAAGATGCATTTTTCATTAAAAATGCAGCGTCATCTGCATTTCCACTTTTTACAGGTTTTTGTTCTTTAGATTTACTTGAAGATGATTGATCTGTGGCGCCCCAGCCGCCAAGTATTACATTAAAGAATGAACGGTTCATTCCTTTACACATTATATAGGATAGTATTGCGCCGGAAGAGCCAACTAATGCTCCAGTAATTATTAGTGCAGTATTTTCTAAAGTAAAGCCAATTCCAGCTGCTGCCCAACCTGAATAAGAATTAAGCATTGAAATTACTACAGGCATGTCTGCCCCACCAATTGGAATAATTAGCAAAACTCCTAATAAAAAAGAAATTATTATTATTGTCCAAAACAAATTATCAATTTGAGTTTTACATAAGTAAAAAATTAGGCCAAATAAAATTAAACCTAGAGTTAAATTTAAATAATGTTGACCAAAAAAAGTTATGGGAGAACCTGACATTAGGCCTCTCAATTTTAAAAAAGCTATAATTGATCCTGTAAAAGTTACCGCTCCTATAGCTGCTCCTAAAGACATTTCAATTAAACTGGCTATTTTAATTTTACCTGGAAATCCTAAATTAAATACTTCAGGATTTAAAAATGCCGATATTGCTACAAAAACAGCAGCTAGTCCAACTAAGCTATGAAAACCAGCTACAAGTTCTGGCATTGCTGTCATTGGTATTTTAAAAGCAATAAATGCTCCTATTGATCCTCCTACTAGTAATAAAACTAATAAATATAAAAAACCTGTTGAAAAATTATCAACGGACAAAATTGTAACACCGATTGCTATTGCCATTCCAATTATTCCAAATAAATTTCCTTGTCTCGATGATTCTGGTGATGAAAGACCTCTAAGAGCTAAAATAAATAATACACCTGAAATAAGATAAAATACTGCTAATAAATTTGATGATATCATTTTTTATCTTTCTTTTTTTTTTTATACATAGACAACATTCTTTGGGTTACTAAAAAACCTCCAAAAATATTAACAGCAGCTAAAATTATAGCCAAAAATCCAAAAATGTTTGCTGTATCAAATACATTTTCAGATTTACCTGCTAAAGCTGCTATAATTGCTCCAACAATAATTACTGAAGAAATAGCATTTGTTACTGACATTAAAGGTGTATGCAATGAAGGAGTAACACTCCAAACAACATAATATCCAATAAAAATAGAAAGTATAAAAATACTAAATCTAAATATAAATGGGTCTATCTCCATAAATTTACTTTATTATTGTTTTAGCAATAATTTCATCCTCTAAATTAATATTAATTTTTTTATTTTCTTTGTCGTACAAGTTTGAAACAAAATTAAATACATTTTTTGCGTAAAGACTAGAAGAAGATGTGGGTAATTTATTTAATATATTTCTTTCGCCCATTATTTTAACCCCATTTTTTTCAATAATCTTATCTACCTCCGTAAATGCCACGTTGCCTCCTTGGATAGCAGCTAAATCATAAATTACCGATCCTGGCTTCATATTTCCTAACATATTTTCTTTAATTATTAATGGGGCTTTTTTTCCTGGTATCAAAGCTGTACATATCACAATATCAATTTTTTTAAGCGTTTCACTTAATAATTCTTCCTGTTTTTTTTTAAATTCTTCAGATGCTTCTTTTGCATATCCACCTTTTGTTTCTAAATTTTCAGCTCCCTCTACAGTTAAAAATTTTCCTCCTAAACTTTCTACTTGTTCTTTTGAAGCCATCCTTACATCTGTGGCATATACAATTGCTCCCATCCTTTTTGCTGTAGCTATTGCCTGCAAACCTGCTACTCCGGCACCAACAACTAAAACTTTTGCCGCAGGAATAGTCCCAGCTGCAGTCATCATCATTGGTATAGCTTTTTCAAAAGTAGAAAACGATTCAACTACAGCCTTGTAACCGGCTAAATTTGCTTGGGAAGAAAGTATATCCATTGACTGGGCTCTAGTAATTCTAGGCAATAATTCTAAAGAAAATAGATTAACTTTTCTTTTTGTTAATTCTTCAAGTTTATTTTTATTTTCGAATGGATTTAAAACTCCAATAAATGTTTGATTAGATTTTAAAAAACAAGTTTTATCTTCATCAAATAAACTCATTTGAATTATAATGTCTGAATTTTCAATTAAAGATTTTTCATTGTCAAAAAATGTAACTCCTAAATCACTGTATTCTTTATCTTCAAAACCTAAATGATTCCCGTAACTTTTGCTTAGCTGAACCTTAAATCCCAAACCAATATATTTTTTTGCTATTTCTGGAGTTATTGAGATTCTTTTCTCTAAATCTCTATTTTCTGATATTGAACCAATTATCATAAAAAAATTAAAGATTACTTTTGTCTGGCTTTAAACTTGGGGTTTTTTTTATTTATTATATATATGCGCCCTCTTCTCCTAACTAGTTTGGAGTTTAAATCTCTTTTTTTTAAGGATTTCAATGAGCTTTTAATTTTCATAGTATTTTAAAGCCTGGCAATGACCTACTCTTCCATGTCTTAAGACAAAGTACCATCGGCGCAGAAAGGCTTGACTTCCGAGTTCGGAATGGGATCGGGTATTACACTTTCGCAATAATTACCAGGCAAAAGTTTTATATCCTAAAACTTTTATTTGTAAACATCAAAAAATTAATGAATATTAGAATAAATTGATAACAATCATGAGCAAAAAATTATCCTTAATAATACCGGCTAAGAATGAGGTAGAAAGTCTTGAGGCAGTTCTTTTAGAGGTAAAAGATAATAATTTAATAGGAGAAATAATTGTTATAGTTGATGATGAATTTGATAATTCAGTTTCGATTGCAAAAAAATTTAATTGTAAATTAGTTGTACAAAAAAGTAGTGGATATGGATCAGCAATTATTGAGGGATTTAAAAATTCTATATTTGAATTTGGATGTATATTTAATGCAGATCATTC
>CACCYQ010000003.1 GCA_902550285.1 uncultured Pelagibacteraceae bacterium
GAATTCCCAAATTTTGCATATAAATTTAAAGTAGGCTTTGGTCCATTTCCTTTAGACTTAACAATTTTACATTTAAAACCAATTGAGGATAGTTTTTTTGATAAAAATTTCATTATACCTTTGTCCTCTGTTTTAACTGTTGGAAATCTTATTAGCTCTTGAGCTAATCTTAGTTCATTATAAGTTTTCATTAATCTATTCTCTCAAAAGATCATTTATAGAAGTTTTAGATCTAGTTTTTTCATCAACTTGCTTAATTATTACTGCACAACTTAGTGATGGTGCAGATGGATTTTTTTTATCTGGAAGAGTGCCTGGTACAACGACTGAGTAGGGTGGAATCTTTCCATAAGTAATTTCACCTGTTGATCTATTGACAATTTTTGTTGATTGACCAATATACATTCCCATGCTTAGTACAGATCCTTCACCTACAATTACACCTTCTACAACTTCAGACATAGCTCCCAAAAATACATTATCTTCAATAATAGTTGGCAGAGCTTGAGCTGGTTCAAGTACACCACCAACACCACTTCCAGCAGATATATGACAATTTTTCCCTATTTGACAACAACTCCCAGCTCTTGCAAATGTATCAATCATAGTGCCCTCATCTATGTAAGCTCCGATATTTACATAGCATGGCATCAGGACTGCATTTTTTCCAACAAAAGATCCTTTTCTTACTGGTGAATTAGGAACCATTCTAAACCCAGCTTTTTCATGATCATCTTTTGTCCATCCTGCAGTTTTACCTTTAAGTAAGTGAGCTTTGTCATACCAACTGCTGTAAGGACCATTTAAATTTTCCATTGGATAAATTCTAAAACTAAGCATTATTGCTTTTTTCAAATGTTGGTGTGTTACCCATTGTCCATTAATTTTTTCAGCTACTCTTGATCTACCGCTATCTAAATCTTCTATAACTTGATTAATCGCGTCTTTAATAGATTTGTCTGAGTTTTGATTAATCTGGCCTCTATTTTCCCAAGCATCATTAATAATTTTTTCTATACCACTCATATAAACTATGCTGCTTGTAATATATTAATTTCTTTTAAAAAACTAGAAAGATTTTTGATTTTTAAATCAATAAAATCTTTATCAGAATCTTTTTTCCCCCAATACTCATTATTAACTAGCCATACTGTTTTCATACCAAGTTTTTTTGCTGGTTCTAAATTTTTTGCAATATCTTCAATAAATAGAGTTTCATTTGGATTTATATTAAATTTTTTAGACAATTTTTTATAAGATTCTATTGCTGGTTTTGGTATAAAATTACAATCTACTATGTCAAATACCCCATCAAATAAATCATCTATACCTAAATGTTTAGTTATATTTGCCACATGATCATTTGATCCATTTGTAAATACTATCTTTTTAGCTTCAAGCTTTAAAAGTTCTTTTCTCAATACCAAATCTTTTTCTAAAAAATCAAGATTTATGTCATGCACATACTTAAGAAATTCATCTGGGTTAATTTCATGATGAATCATCAGTCCATTTAAACTTGTATTATATTTATGAAAGTAGTTTGTTTGGAGTTCTTTTGCTTTTTTTAAATCTAGGTTTAATTTTTTTGCAATATATTCAGTCATTTTTTTGCTTACCTGACCAAAAACTTTTTCTAAATCATTATAAAGAACACCATCACAATCGAATATAAAATTTTTAATTTTTTTAAATTCTTTCATTTTCTTATTAATGTTCCCGCACCTTTATCTGAAAATAACTCAAATAAAATTGAATGCGGCTTTCTTCCATCTACAATTACTACTCCCGTCACCCCATGATTCACTGCATCAATGCATGTATTTATCTTAGGAATCATACCTCCAGATATAGTCTTATCCTCTAACATTTTTTTTGCAAAATCTGAATTAATTTCAGTAACTAACTTTTTATTTTTATCCAGAACACCCTCCACATCTGTCATTAACAATAGTCTTCTAGAATTTAGTTTTTTTGCGATGGCACCAGCAGCAACATCTGCATTAATATTGTAAACTTCATTATCTTCGCCTATACCCATTGGAACAACAACGGGGACTTCTTTTTTTTTTATAATTTCTAACAAATTTTTTTTTTCTATATTTTTGGGATTCCCTACAAAAAATAATTCTTTTTTTTCAGGCTGAGTTGTTATGATATTATTTTTTTTTACAGTAATTGGTTGAGCTTTACATTTATTTAAAATCAATTTTTTTATTATTTCAGAGTTTATTTCAGTTAAAGCTTCTTCAACTATTTTTATTGTTTCTGAGTCAGTTATTCTTAAACCATCAATAAATTCACTTTTAATATTTTTTTCATCTAATTTTTTTTTTATATTTTTTCCTCCTCCATGAACTACTACTGTATTTAATCCAAGTTTATTAATAACCGCAATATCTTCTATAAACTTATTAAATAAATTTGGATCAAGCAAAACACTTCCTCCACATTTAATTACAATAATTTCATTGGTATATTTGTTTATATACTTTTCTACTTCTTTTAAAGCTGGACCATTTTTAGGAATTATATTCTGTAAATGCATTAAAATAATTAAACAGTTTTTACAGTAGTTTTTTTCATTATTACAATTTGCTGTGCCATTGTTAACAAATTATTTACTGTCCAATAAATTACTAATCCCGAAGGAAATGGAGCTAATATTACAGTCAAAAATAATGGAAAGAACATAAAAATCTTTGCTTGTACTGGATCAGGAGGCGTAGGATTCAATTTTTGTTGTAAGTACATCGTAACTCCCATTAATATAGGCCAAGCTCCGATTAATAAAAATCCTGGCGGATCCCAAGGTATTAAACCAAACAAATTAAATATTGAAGTTGGATCTCTTTCGCTTAGATCATGAATCCAACCAAAAAAAGGTTGGTGTCTCATTTCAATCGTTACAAACAGCATTTTATATATTGCGAAAAAAAATGGAATTTGAATAAGTATTGGTAAACATCCAGATGCTGGATTTACTTTTTCTTTTTTATATAAAGACATCATCTCTTGTTGAAGTTTCATTTTATCATCTTTGTGTAATTCTTTAAGTCTAGTCATTTCTGGTTGTAAAACTTTCATTTTCGCCATCGATCTAAATGAGTAGTTTGCAAGTGGAAAAAAAGCTATTCTAATACACAATGTAATTAATATTATTGCAATTCCAAAGTTTCCGGTAATTTTGAAAAAGTAATCAATTACAAAAAATAAAGGTTTTACAAGAAAATAAAACCAGCCCCAGTCTATAACTAAGTCAAATTTGTTAACGTTTAAACTTTCCGCATATCCATCAATTACTTCAACTTCTTTTGCAGCAACAACTACTTTTATTTGACTAGATTTATTTTCATTTGCTCCAATCTCAATTGCTTTGGTTTCAATGAAACTTGCCTTAAACTTATTTTTATAATCAAAATCTGCTCTAAAATTTTTGTTCTTTTCTGGAATTAAACTTGAAATCCAGTACTTATCAGTTATTCCAAGCCATCCATTATTAGCACTTATTGAATATTTTTTTTCTTCAATATCTTCATAGTCTTTTTCAACTAACTGTTCATCAAAAACTCCCAATAAACCTTCGTGAAGAATATAGAAATTTGTAACTTCTGGGGCTGAGTTTCTAATTATTTGTCCATATGGATAAAAATTGTAAATTTTTTCGGAATTATTAATAATTTTTTGATCTATGGTAAACAAGTACTGTTTATCTATGCTTATTTTTTTTTCAAAAATTATTCCTTCGTTATTTGTCCATAACATTCTAATAGAATTATTTGGATCAAGTTTATTATTTCCTTTGATTTTCCAAAGTGATTTAGAATTAGGCAATTCAACTTCACTATTTGTTGCCCAACCAGTTTCAATGTAATATCCATTATCAATATTTTTTGGATGTAATAAAACAATTTTATCATTACCATTTAAAGTTTCTGTATATTTTTTAAATGTAAGATCATCGATTATACCTCCAACCAATGATATAGTTCCTTTTATATTTTCATTTTCAAAATCTATCCTTTTATCTTCTTTTAAAGCATCTTCTCTCGAAATTTTTAAAATTTCTTCATTTTGTTCTAGAGATGGAGCTTCAGAATTTTGAACTACTTCATTTTTTTCTTGAAGTACTTTTTTTTGATCTAACGTCTGTGGTTCTGGTGCAAAAAATAAACCATACAGTATAATAACAGCAGCACTAAGTGATATTGCAGCAATTATATTTTTTGTATCCATTTAGTTTTGTTTTCTTTTAACTGGGTCAAATCCTTTGCCACCACCTAAAAATTTAATTGGATGGCAAGATAATATTCTTTTTGTACCTTTTGCTAATCCTTTGAGAAACCCAAATTCTTTTAAACATCCAATAAAATATTCAGAGCATGTTGGCAAGTATCTACAACGATTTCCTAAGTAAGGAGATATAAACAACTTATAAAATTTAATAAAACTAATTAGAATAACTGTTAAAATTTTCATTTTTTAATTCTTCCAAAATCTATCATTAAAGATTTTTTAATATCATCATATTTGTCCTCCAAAACACTTTTTTTGGTCAGTAGCAAATATGAGTAGTTTAAATTAAATTTATCTTTTTTTGTTGCTTCTTGCATGATGCTTTTAATGCGTCTTTTAATAAAATTTCTTTCTACAGCATTACCAATCTTTTTTTTTGTTACAATGCCCAAATTTAATTTTTGATCATCTTTATCGGATAGTTTTTTAAAAAAGATTGTTAAATATTTATTCGCAATCTTTTTTCCAGAAAGAAGAGATTTAAAATCTTTGTTTTTTGTAAGACTAGAGATTTTACTCCTCATTAGACCGTTAATCTTTTTCTACCTTTCGATCTTCTTCTTTTTAATAGCTTTTTCCCTCCTTTAGTTCTCATTTTAGATCTAAAGCCATGTCTTCTTTTTCTTACTATTTTGCTCGGTTGATATGTACGTTTCATGAATGTTAAATAATAATTAAATTTTGGTACTTATAAGAAAAATGTTTAATAAAGTACAGAAGAATTTGATAAAGTATATTGCCAATATGGAACAAAAAAAGTTTAAAATATTAATCGGGTTTACATATACGATAATTATTGTTTATTTTTTATATGAATTACTCACTAGAGTTAGTTTACAAGATATAACCTCATATAATTTTATTCAATCTTATCAAGAAAAATTAGAATTATATAAATCAAAAAACATTTTAATTTTGATTATTATTTTTTTTATATTTATAAATTTTTGGGTTTTGATGCTAGGATTCGGATCGCCAGTTGCAATTATTGCTGGTTTTATATTTGGTAAATGGATTGGTACACTTTTAACAACTTTAAGTTTGAGCACAGGGGCATTGATGCTTTACTTTTTAGGTAAATACTTTTTTTATGATTTTTTAAAAGAAAAGTATCAAAATAAATTTAAATTTTTAAATAATATATTTAAAAATAACGAACTTACTGTCATGATAATTTATAGATTTGTAGGTCTTGTTCCATTTTTTTTAGCAAATTTGTTACCAGTAATTTTCAGTATAAGGCCATTTAATTATTTCTTTGGCACATTTATTGGAATTTTACCATCTGTATTTATATTTGTAAGTTTAGGAAGCGGATTTAGTGAAGCATTGTATCAGTATGACAACTTTCCGTCTTTAAAAGAATTAATAATAGAACCAGGAATTTATCTACCTATTTTAGGATTCATTTTGGTAATTATATTATCTTACTTTGTAAGAAATAAATTTTTTGTAAAAAAAAACTAAATTTTATTTAAGTTATAAGAATATTTTTAATCAATTGTAATTTTATTTAATTTAGTATATTTAACTTTTATAAAGACAATAAATTGAAAATCAAATCTTGTAGAATCTGTAAATCAAAAAAATTGGAATTTGTTTATAATTTAGGCAACATGTCTTTTACTGGAATTTTTCCAAATTCTATTAAAAATAAAGTTCCAAAAGGAAAACTAAAACTCATAAGGTGCAAAAGATGCACACTTTTACAACTAGAAGATAATTTTGACTCAAATTTAATGTATGGGGAAAACTATGGATATATGTCATCTTTAAACAAAGCCATGGAGTTTCATTTAAAACTGAAATCAAAATATTTACTAGATAATTATAAATTGAAAAAAGGGTATTCAGTTTTAGATATTGGAAGTAATGACGGAACCTTTTTAAGTTTTTTTAAAAAAAACTTAAAACTATATGGATGTGATCCCACAATCAAAAAGTTTAAAAAATATTATAGAAAGGATATAAACCTTATTACTGATTTTTTCACTGCTGAAAAATTTAAAAACCAAAAATTTAATTTAGTAACTTCTATTGCAATGTTCTACGATCTTCCGGATCCACTAAAATTTGTAAATGATATTAAAAAAGTTTTAGCAGATAATGGAATATGGCACGTAGAAATGAGTTATATGCCTTCAATGTTAAATAATAGTTCTTATGATACTATTTGCCATGAACATTTAGAATATTATTCCGTGAAATCATTAAAATATTTAATGGATTTAGCCGATTTAAGGATAATTAATATTTCCTTTAATCAAGTAAACGGCGGAAGTATTTCTTTAGATATTGCTAAAAAGAATTCTAAATATCGTGAAAATAAACTTTTATTAAAGTGGTTGCTATTGAGAGAAAATTTGAATGGATTTAATACTCTCAAAGTACAAAAACAATTTTTTAAACAATGTAAAAAACATAAATTTTTAATTAAAAATTTATTAAAAAAACTTAAATCTCAAGGAAAAAAAATTTATGGCTACGGAGCATCAACAAAAGGAAATGTAATACTGCAATATTGCAAAATAAATAAAAATTTTTTGAAATATATTATAGATGTTAATAGTTTTAAGTATAACAGATACACTCCAGGGTCTAATATAAAGATAGTGTCAGAAAAATATCTAAAAAAACAAAAACCAGATTATCTTCTAGTTCTTCCTTGGCATTTTAAAGAACATATACTTAAAAAAGAAAAAAAACTTTTGGATAAAGGAATAAAATTTATATTTCCTTTACCAGAAATTGAAATTGTTTAGGAAAGTAAGTTTTTAAAAAAATATTTAAATAAATATAAGAGTGATCCGATAATATCACCCATTGTCATTTTTGAACTTCCAACTTGTCTATAGGGCAGGTAAATTGGTATTTCTTTGATTGAGTATTTCTTTTTATTTAGCAAATATAAACTTTCCCAAAAAAAGGAATATCCATTATTTTTTGCATCTAAAATATCATCTAATTTAATTTTTTTTGTATTGTAACATCTAAATGCCCCAGATGAATCATAAGTCATATTAAGTAAAATATTTATCAAGTAATATCTCGTTCTTGTAAGAAACCTTCTTTGAATTGGCCACTCAATCAATGAATTTTTATTAATAAATCTATTAGTAGAAATTAAGTCAAAATTTTTTGAAAATTTTAATAAATTTTTTATATATTTTGGATCATGAGTTCCATCAGCATCCATCGTTAGAATTGTATTATATTTCTTTTTGTAAGCATATTTTATTGCATCTTTATGAGCTGATCCTATGCCCATTTTTTTTGGTCTAAAAATGTAGAAAACAGTTTTGTTTTTTTTACAAAGTTTTAGGATCTCTTCACGGGTACCATCGGTTGAGTTATCATCCACAAAAAGAAAATCTAATTTATAATTATATCTTTTAATCTTATTAAAAAGATTTAAAATATTCTTTCTTTCATTTAGGGTGGGTATAATTAGTATTTTCATTTTAGATATTAAAAAAAACTAGTACATTTTTATTTTAAATTATATAGTTGATATTAGAAATCTAAATGAAATTCACCATTTTTTATAAACAGCTTTTAATTTTCATCATATTTTCATCATCATTAGTAATTGGTTTATATTTCAACGAAAATTTATCAGGGGGTGCTATTTATGATTATAATATTCATAAAAGAACCATCATTGATTTATTTGAAAAGGGACTAGGTTATGGTCTTTTAAATTATGATGAATTTACAAATACTCATTCACCTTTATTCATAATAATTTTAAATTTTTTAATTTCAAAAAATGAATTATTTGGAAGATTGTTTTATATTTTAATTTCATCATCAATCATAATTGTTTTTTACAAAAGTTTAATTTTAAAATATAAAACGAATTCTCTTTTATTATTTTTATTAAGCAATTTCTTTCTCCTATCCCCATATTTTAGAGCGTATTCAATTTGGCCTGGTGATGAAACTATAGCTTTAATTTTTTTTTGTTTCTCAATATATTTTTTTTTAAAATATATTTTATCAGATAAAAATTTAACTATATTTGTTATTCTGAATGTTATTTCGCTAGCTATAGCATCCTATTTAAGACCAATTTATTGTATCTTTTCAATTTTCTATTTTTTTCTATTTTTTTTTAATAATAAATTTAATTTAAAGATATTTTTTTTATATTTAATTTTAAATATTTTACTAGCCTTTCCTGCTTTTTATTATGTATTTGTCTTAGATATTGCTTTTTTCATTTCTTATTTTGGAGCGTTTAATATTGTTACTTCACTAGCTTTGGTTTATCTAACTATTTTTTTTTATTTAACCCCACTTATAATTTTGGATATTAAAAATACTCTTTTTAAATTTAATTTTATTAATTTCCTAATAACAATTTTTATATCTATTATTGTACTGATTTTTTTTAATTATGAATGGTCTTCTGGTGGCGGTTTTTATTACAAATTAAGTCAATTTTTATTTAATAACAATATCTTAGTTTATCTCTTTTTTCCTTTTGCTTTTTATTATTGCAACCAAATTTTAGAGTTAAATAAAATTAGAAACCTTATTTTATTTTTATTGCTTATTATAATTGAAATTGATGGCCATTTTTATATGGAGTCTTACGATCCATTATTTTATGTTTTATTTTTTACTTTATTTGATTTGAAAATAACAAGAAACTTTTCTGTTAATTTGAGCAAAACAGTATTTGCAATTTTTGTATTTCAAATTTTTCTTTTATTTTTAAAATTTTATCAGCTCAATTTTATTAACGATTTTAAATTAATTTAAAATAATTTTTTTAGAAATGAAAATGTTAGTAAAAAAATTTACAAGATGTTAAAAGCAAATTTTAAAAAATAGTAGATATTATTGATTAATTATATAAATTAATATTTTTCTTGAATTGGTGCCCCCACCCAGAATTGAACTGGAAATTCATCCTTACCATGGATACGTTATACCATTTAACTACAGGGGCATCGTAAATCATTGAGATTAGTGGATAAAATTAATTTTTTCAAATTATTGCCTTAATTTTTTTAAAAAATGATTTATATCTACTTCTTAGGAAATGTTATGGGAATACATTACGATTATAAAAGCACGAGAGGAGCCAAAGCAATGGAGAAGCAAGCTAAACGCGAAAAAAAACTTGCTGAAAGAAGAGCTAAAAAACAGGCAAAAACTGGTTTCAAAAAAGAAGAAGATAATTCAATTCCATTAGATCAAGTTATCACCTTAGATCATCTAACAAATCCTGATAAAAAATAAATGGATAAAAAATCCAAACTAAGCAAATTGGAAATTGCTTTGAGAAAGAATTTAAAAAAAAGAAAAGAATTTCAAAAGAAATTAGTAAAGAAAAAAAATAAATGACCGTTCAATCTGATAGATGGATAAAAAAAATGGCCAAGGAACACTCAATGATCTCACCATTTGAAGAGAAGCAAATAAGAGGTAACAAAATATCATTTGGAGTTTCTTCCTATGGGTATGATGCGAGAGTATCAAGTGAATTTAAAATATTTACAAATGTGAATACTGAAATTGTTGATCCAAAAAATTTTAAACAAACCAGTTTTATAACCAAGACAGTCAATGAATGTATAATACCACCAAATTCTTTTGTTTTAGCAAGTACAGTAGAATATTTTAAAATTCCAAAAGATGTTTTAGTTATTTGTCTTGGAAAATCTACTTATGCCAGATGTGGAATCATTGTTAATGTAACTCCTTTAGAGCCAGGGTGGGAAGGACATGTAACTTTAGAATTTTCAAATACAACTCCTCTTCCAGCAAAAATTTATGCCAATGAAGGTGTTGCTCAATTTATTTTTTTAAAAGGAAGTGAGACTCCAGAGGTTACTTATTCTGACAGGAATGGTAAGTACATGAAGCAAAAAGGAGTTACACTACCAAAAATATAGTAATGCAAAAATTAGAAGTTCTTGGAGGGAAAAAACTCAGAGGACAAGTTGATATATCCGGAAGCAAGAACGCTTCACTGCCGATTTTAGCGGCAACAATACTTTCTGAAGAAAAAATTTGTTTAACTAACTTACCAAGAGTTAAGGATATAGAAACTATGGTAAATCTTTTAAAATCTATTGGATCAAATATTAAAAGAGATAGTAAAAAAAAATCTCTTTCAATAACAAATAATAAAAAACTTAAATTTTTTGCTCCTTATAATTTAGTAAAAACTATGAGAGCTGGAATATTGGTATTAGGTCCAATGCTAGCAAGATTTCACAAAGCCAAAGTTTCTTTGCCAGGAGGTTGTAGTATAGGCACGAGACCAATAGATATACACTTAAATTGCCTATCTAAACTTGGAGTAGAATATAAAATTTCAAATGGTTATGTTTATGCCTCAGCAAAGAATGGCTTAGTTGGAGCAAGAATTAAATTTCCAAAAATTTCTGTTGGAGCTACAGAAAATTTAATTATAGCAGCAAGTAGGGCAAAAGGCGCTACGATACTTTCAAATTGTGCAATTGAACCTGAAATAAAAGACCTAGTAAATTTTTTAAATAAGATAGGAGCTAAAATTAAATGGATAGGAAAAAGAACTGTAAAAATATTTGGAGTAAAAAAATTTAAAGAAAGCAAATATAAAATTATGCCGGATAGAATTGAAGCAGGGACATATATGATTGCTGCAGCAATAACAGAAGGGAAAATTTTAATTAAAGGTATCGATCCAAAATTAATAAAAGCAGAAATAGATTTATTGAAAAAAATTGGAGTTAAAATTTTTAATTTTAAAAATAAACTTAAAGTTATAGGAAGCAATGATATAAAAAATACTATAATAAAAACTGCTCCCTATCCAGGTTTTCCAACAGATCTTCAGGCGCAAATAATGGTTTTATTATGTAAGGCCAAAGGTCTTTCAATAATTAGTGAAGAAATATTTGAAAATAGATTTATGCATTGTGGTGAACTAAATAGAATGGGCGCAAAAATCATAATTAAAGGAAGTAAGGCGTACATAAGCGGAAATATAAAATTAAAGTCAGCCGAACTTATGGCAACTGATTTAAGAGCTTCTGTTTGTCTAATTTTAGCTGCTTTGATAGCAAAAGGAAAATCGACAATTAATCGAATTTATCATTTAGATAGAGGGTATGAATCTATTGAAAAAAAGCTAAGAAAAATTGGTGCTAAAATAAAAAGAAAATCTTAATGAATAAAAATTATTTAGCTAAAATTATAGCAAAAGATAATAATGGATTAAATCTCATTTCAGCCTGCTGCTCAGAATCAAAAGTGAGAATTAAAGATATAAAATTTTTAAAAAAGAGCAAAATTTTCTTATTTTTTCTAGAGAGATTTAAAAAAGAAGAGGGTAAAAATAGTGAAAAAATTAATAGTATTTGTAAATTTGAATTTATTGAACAAGTAAAATCGAAAAATATAAATCAAAAATCTGATGAGGCACTAATTGAATTGCTTGCTATAGATATTTTAAAAAGAAACCAAATTTATGAAATTACTCTTTTATTTAAAAATAATGCATTTATAACATTATTTACTGAAATTATAGAGGTAACATTGGAAGATCAAATTCAAACTTAAAATGATTAAATATATAAACTGCAACCGAAAAAATTATTTACCTACTTTAAATAATTTGTTGTTTAAAAGACACAAATTAGATCAAAAAATTTTAAAAATTGTAGAAAAAATAATAAGAGACATAAAAAAAAATGGAGACAAAGCATTAATAAATTATGAAAAAAAATTTTCTAAAAACTCAACCATAAAACCCAATAAAAAAACTATTAACAAGTCAATTCTATCTCTAGACTCAAAAATTAAAAAAGCTATTGATTTTTCATATAACAGAATTTTAAAATTTCATTCTAACCAAAAAGTTAAAAATATAAATTACAAAGACCATCTAAAAAACATAATTAATTATAAATTTGTACCTTTGGACTCAGTGGGGATTTATGTTCCAGGTGGTAATGCTAGTTTTCCTTCGACTCTACTGATGAATGCTATTCCAGCAATAATTTCTGGTGTAAAAAGAATAGTTTTGGTTAACGCTACAAAAGATGGAAAACAAAGTCCGGGTGTTTTATATGCTGCAAAAAAGTGTGGGATCAAAGAGATATATTCTGTTGGTGGAGCCCAAGCGATTGCTGCTCTTGCGCATGGAACAAACAAAATAAAAAAAGTGGATAAAATAGTTGGCCCTGGAAATATCTATGTCTCTTATGCTAAGAAAAAAGTTTTTGGAGAAGTTGGAATAGATATGATTGCGGGTCCTTCAGAAATAACTGTAGTAGGAGACAAAAATTCTAATCCTAAATGGATAGCAGCAGATCTTATTGCACAAGCTGAACACGATATTAATTCTCAGTGTATTTTAATTTCAAAAGATTTTAAATTAATTAAAAATGTAAAAAGATTTATTAAAGAACAAATAAATATATTACCAAGAAAAAAAATTGCAAAAGAAAGTTTAAAAAAAAATGGACTGTTTATTCATTCAAATTCTGATAAAAAAATTATAGAAATTATAAATTTAATTGCACCAGAACATCTTGAATTAAATTTAAAAAATAATAATAAAATAGCTAAAAAAATAAAAAATGCTGGTTCAATATGTTTAGGAAAATATTCTGCTATGGCAGCTACAGATTATAATGTAGGTAGTAACCACGTTCTTCCAACGAATTCTTCTGCCAAATTTTCTAGTGGTCTCTCAGTTTATGATTTTTATAAAAGAATATCGGTAATTAATTTATCAAAAAAGGGGATTGAAACTATTGGTGAACAAGTTATAAAGCTTGCAAACTATGAAGGTTTAGTTGGACACGCTAGATCAGTAGAAGTTAGAATAAGGAGAAAGTAAATTTGGGAAAACAAGACATACTGGAATTTAAAGGTCAGGTTATAGATTTATTACCGAATGCTATGTTTAGAGTTAAGTTAGAAAATGATCATATAATCACGGCTCATACCTCGGGAAAGTTGAGAAAGAACAGAATTAGAGTTCTCCAAGGCGATAATGTTACAGTTGAAGTGACTCCTTATGATTTAACTAAAGGAAGAATTATTTTTAGGTTTTAATGGCCTTGTAGCTCAGTAGTAGAGCAGTACCCTGAAAAGGTATGTGTCGTAAGTGCGATTCTTACCAAGGCCACCACTAAAATAAGCAAATTATCTTAACTATAAGGCTTGCAAAAAATTTTAAAATCAACTAACAAGGGCCAAGCTAATTTTTAGCTTAAGTAAACTAAACAAAGAAAGAGTAACAATGAGTCTAAAAGGTAAAGTAAAATGGTTCAATGGAAAAAAAGGTTATGGTTTCATTGAACGTGAAGATAAAGAAAAAGATGTATTCGTACATGCTTCAGCAGTAAGAGACGCTGGTTTAAGATTTTTAAACGAAGGCGATGAGCTTACATTTGAAGTTGAAGACGGAGATAAAGGTCCATCCGCAGTAAAATTGCAAAAAACCTCTTAATTCTAATTCACACAAATTTGTATAGGGATTTAAAAAGCTTTCATAAAGCTTTTTTATTCCTATACAAATCATACTTGCATTTAAAAAAATAAGTGTTATCTAGATCGTAATGATTAAGAAAGTTAAAATATCAGCAATTTCACACAGACATCATTTACATGCTGGCTGCACGCTAGCAATTTAATCATTTTATAAATTTAAAAATAATAACAATTAGTATAAAACAAAGTAGGATGCCGCCTTCGGATAATGGTTAATCCTGGAGTTTGTGGAACTCTCAATCTTGGTTCAATTCCAAGAGGCGGTACCAAAAAAATGAAAAAAGACGAAAAATTAACACCTGAATTACCCTCAGGTTTTGAAGATAGATGGAATAAACAATTATCACTTAAAAAGAAATTAATTGAGATAATTGAAAACAATTTTTTAAAGTTTGGATTTAGTTCATTAGAAACACCATCTTTTGAAATTAGTAAAAATATAGGATCATTTTTGGCAGATGATGAGGACAACAGTATGTCCGATGTTTTTACATTTAATGATGGAAAAGATCAAATTACACTAAGGTATGATTTAAGTAGTCCTCTAAGCAGATTTGTTGCACAAAATTATAGAGAACTTTCTTTCCCATACAAGAGATATGCAATAGGAAATGTTTGGAGAAATGAAAAAAGCGGAAATGCGAGATATCGTGAGTTTACTCAAGCAGATGTTGATATTATTGGAAATACAAATAAAAGTCAGGCAGATGCCGAAATTAGCAATATTATTGCTGACACTTTAACAAAATGTGGATTAAGTGAAAAACAATTTACAGTAAGTATAAGTAATAGAAAAATAGTCCAAGGATTAATTAATCAGTTAAATATCACTGATAAAACTCAAGAATTAAAAGTAATTAGAGCTATTGATAAGTTAGATAGAGTTGGATTAAAAGGAGTTGAAGATTTACTTAAGAAAGAAAGAATAGACGCATCAGGAGCAGTTACAAAAGGCGCCAACTTATCTGAAACACAATCGTCAGAAATTTTAAATTTTTTAAAAATAAAAAATCTTGAAGATCTAAAGTCTATTTTAAAAAATCCTTTATCCGTTGAAGGAATTAAGGAAACAGAAGATCTTTTAGAAATTGTAAGTTATGGAAAATATATGAAATTAATTAAACCTAATTTTACAATAGTACGCGGTCTTGCTTATTATGATGGATTCTGTGTTGAGACCAATCTTAATTTAAAGGTTAAAAATCCAAAAGGAAAAGAAGTAGATATTGGAAGTATTGCTTCAGGAGGACGATACGATAAACTTATATCTAGATTTAAAGGTGTAGACTTTCCAGGAACAGGAATGAGTATCGGAATAGATAGGTTGTTATTTATTTTAAATCAAATTGATTCAATTAAACCAAAAAATAATGAACCAGTTCTTATTTGTATTTTAGATAGCAAGTATTTAAAAGAATGTAATGAAACTTTAGATTATTTAAGAGAAAATGGAATAAACTCTGAATTATATTTGGACTCATCAAAAAATTTAAAAAAGCAATTAACTTATGCTGATAAAAAAGGTTGTCCAGTTGCAATTATAGTGGGCGCAACTGAGGTTAAAGAAAATAAATTTACTTTAAAAAACCTAAGGTCTTCAAAAGAAAACGATCAAAAAACTGTTTCAAAAGAAAGCCTAATAGATGAAATCAAAAAAATTATCTGAAAAAATTCTTAGGTCAATTAAATCTAGGGGTTTTAATAGTATTACTTTAGATCCAGTTCTTGAGACCAAATATATCCTTCAAAGATCAGGTGAAAATTTTAAGAAATTCTTATTTTCATTTTATGATTTAAATGGCAAAGAACTTTGCTTAAGACCAGATCTAACAATTTCTTCAGTTTTAAGATTTATACAAAACAAAAAAAACAATAGAGAAAAAGTTTTTTATAGTGGCGAAGCATTTAGAAAAACTTATCAGAAGAAAGATAGCATTATAAAAAATCAAATTGGTTATGAAATTTTAGGATCTAAAAATAAACAGAAAGATGACAGGGAGATTATAGAAACTTCTTTAAAAATATTAAAAAACAGTGGTTTTAAAAAATCTGTTTTAAAGATTGGCAATGTTGAATTGTTTAATTTGTTAATTGATAAATTAGATATTCCTCGAAGATGGAAAAATAGACTTAAAAGATATTATTGGAATGAAAATTATTTTAATGAGTTATTAAAAAGATTAGAAACAAATTCAGATATAGATCCAGTATTTGTTGAAACAGATAAATCTAGATATCAAAAAATGAGAAAAGAAAATCAAAATAAAATTATTGCTAGCAGAACTTATAAGGAAGTATTAGATAGATTTAATATGAAGATTAAAGACCCAAGAAAATCTTCAACTGGAAAAATAAATACTAATATTATAAAGCATTTTTTGAAAATAAAATGTCCATTGGAAAAAGCTCCCAAAGTTTTAAATGCATTTTTTAATAAAAATAGAATTAATATAATAGTTGGAAAAGAATTTTTTCCTTTAAGAACAGGTAATAATAAAAATTTAAAAATAGAATTTTCAGCTGCCAATGGTAGAGAAGTTGAATTTTATAGTTCTATGATTTTTTCTATAGAAGTTAAAATAAAATCAAAATTAAAAAATTTCATATCAGGTGGAAGATATGATCAGTTAACAACCAATTTAGGATTTAGAAAAGTTTCTGCAGTTGGTGCTGCAGTAAATATGAATTTATATGACTAAAAATATTATCAAAATAGGAATTCCATCCAAAGGAAGATTAAAGAATGACACAATTAATATCTTTAAAAAGAATAAACTAAATATTTATTCTGAAAGAGGAGAAAGAGATTTATTTGGGTACATAAAAAAACTTACCAATGTAAAAATTATTTATTTACATGCCAGAGAATGTATTGAACAATTATCATTAGGAAATATTGATATTGGTTTTTCAGGCTATGATTTGTTTAAAGAAAGTGAAATTAATACACAAAAAAAAATATTAATCAGTAAAAAATATGATTTTGGTAACGCCAATCTAGTATTGGCAATACCAGACTTATGGATAGATGTTCAAACATTATTGGATTTAGACGAAGTTGCAGATGAATTCAAAAAAAAGAAAAAAAGACTTTTAAGAGTAGCAACAAAATATCCAAATTTAACTAGACAATTTTTATATTCAAAAGGAGTAACACAATTTCAATTAATCAAAAGTCTCGGAAGTACTGAAGTAGGCCCATTTACAGGTACGACAGAAATTATATCAGACATAACTAGTACTGGAGCAACATTAAAGGCTAACAATTTGAGAATTTTAAAAGATGGTGAAATTTTAAAATCACAAGCTTGTTTAATGATGTCAAAACTTTCTTTAAAAAAAACAGGAATAAAAAAGATTATAAACTTGCTTAGCAGATAATTTATTTTAGTATCCTACTACTTATGCAAGATTCGTTATTATACGTAATTTTAGCCCTAATGGGTGTTATTATATACTTATTGGTTATTCAAAATAAAAACAAAGAAGAACCTAAAGATAGCGCTCAAGAGCTTAACAATTTAAAAGAAAGCATCAACAACTCACTTAATACCATGTCATCTTCATTTAATAGTTTGTCCAAAGATGTGACAAGAGATATGACTCAAACTTTAACATCTGTTAATGAAAAAGTTTCTGCTTTTAATATTCAGGTAGAGAATTTAAATAAAAGCCAAGAGGGGATTAATAAGATTTTAGCTGGAGTTAAAAAATATGGAACTTTAGCAGAGTTTAGTTTGGCATCTTTATTAAAAGATTTATTACCGGCTTCTCAATTTATCTCAAATGCCAAGATGAAAGAAGATACGTCAGAAAATGTAGAATTTGCAATAAAACTTCAAGGAGATGTCTTAGTTCCGGTAGACAGTCATTTTCCAGTAGAAAAATTTAAAGCAATAGACGATGCTCATCAAGCGGATGATAAAAAAGCAATGGTAGATGCTAGAACAAAATTAGCAAATGCATTTAAAGCTAAAGCAAAAAGTATAAATGAAAAATATATAGTGCCACCAAAAACTACAGATTTTGGAATAGTGTATGCGCCAACAGAGAGTTTATATAAAGAATTAACAGACCACCAAGATCCTAGCACTAAAGAATTATTAACTCAGGAATTAATGAAAAAATATAAAATTGTAATAATGGGTCCAAATACTCTTTCAGCTTATTTACAGTCTTTGCATATGGGGTTTCAGTCATTAAAAGTTCAAAAGGGAGCAACAGAAATTTATAATCACTTAAAAACAATTAGTACAAGATTTACAAAACATTTTGATAATGTAATTGTGCTCCGAAAAAAATTAGAAGAAGCAATGAAAGTTGTGGATACATTTGGTACAGACGCTAGATCAATTACTAGAACTTTAGAAAATATAAAAGATCCCGAGCAAGTTGAAATGGCTGCTAAAACAGAAAATGTAGAAAAATTTGTCGATCACTCAAAACAGCTTAAAAATTAATTTTAATTTCAATCCAAATACTTTTATAAAGAACTGTATGGAATGGAATAATAAATTTATATATCCAAATTCTACTCGATCAATAATTAATGGATCCAGACACTATAATTTAGATGGTTCAAATTTACCTAGCGTTACGTCCATACTAAAAGCAACTCAAAGTGAAGAAGATAAAGCAGGCATAGCTGCTTGGAAGGAAAGAGTAGGGCACAAAGAAGCAGAAAGAATAAAAAACGAAGCTTCAAGCAGAGGAAGCTCCATGCATTCATATATTGAGCAATTTTTATTAGGTAAATTTAATTTAGATTTATTAAATGAAGAAAATAAATCAAAAAAAATGGCGATCGAAATTATAGATTGTGGACTAAAAAATAAACTTTCAGAAATTTGGGGAGCTGAAACTACAGTATATTATCCAGGAAAATATGCTGGTACTGCCGATTGCATTGGTGTTTATGAAGGAAAAGAGACTATTTTAGATTTCAAACAAAGCAACAAACCAAAAAAAGAAGAATACATTGAAGATTATTTTTTACAAATAGGAGCATATTCTTTAGCACATAATACAGTTTACAATTCAAGAATTAATCAAGGAGTAATTCTTTTATGTACCGTTGATGGATTGTTTCAGGAATTTAAGATTCAAGGAAACGAATTAATAAATTTTCAAAACAAATTTCTTGAAAGAGTTGAACAATTTTATAATCAATTAAGAAAATAGTTTGACTTTAAAAGGAATTAATATATTAAAAAGA
Organism: uncultured Pelagibacteraceae bacterium; assembly: GCA_902550285.1. Lineage (GTDB taxonomy): Bacteria > Pseudomonadota > Alphaproteobacteria > Pelagibacterales > Pelagibacteraceae > Pelagibacter. The sequence continues at coordinate 19,013 of CACCYQ010000003.1, forward strand.
TAACTTTGCTACTTGTTTAGATGCGAGTTTCTAATGATTCCCTCACAATTAGCACTAAAATAAAGGAGTTTAATTGAATTTAGCTATTTGGGATATTGAGTCGTCAAATGCCAACACAGATTTTGGAAGTATTATTGAAATAGGAGGTATTCTAGTTGATGAAAATTTTAAAGAAAAAGATCGATTTAATTTAAGATGCAGATTACCAGAGGGTGAAATTCCACAATGTATGGCATTGATTGTGAATAAGACTAGCGTAGACCTTTTAACAAAAGCAAACCTAAGCCACTATCAAATGCTTGGTGAAGTAGAAAAAATTTTTAAAAAATGGAGCCCAGCAATTTTTTTAGGATGGTCAAATATTGGATTTGACGATGAAATGATCAGAAAAGAATTTTTTAAGGGCATTAGATATCCATATATTACAAATTCTGCACCAAACAAAAGGCATGACGGACTAAATATTGCTAGAGGCGCATTCGCTGTAGACAAAAGTATTTTTAAAACTGAAATAAATGAAAAGGGCAATGCAGTTATGAAATTGGAATCACTTGCTAGGATGAATGGCTTTGAATCATCAGGTGCACATTCAGCTTTATTTGATGCAGAATTGACAATGAAAATACTTGGTTTGGTAAAAAAAAGACAACCCTATACGTGGGAAAGTTTTTTTAAAACATCAAACAAACTCGACACAGAAACAATATTTAAAAAAGAGAAAATAATTACTTTAAACGAATATTTTTATGGAAAATCTAGATTATATTTGTGTGCTCCTTTGCATCCAAAACACTGCATACACCCAGTTTATCAATGGGGACAAGCGATTGATTTAAGAGTCGATGTTGAGGCTCTGTTAAATCTTTCTATAAATGAACTTAAAAAAGAGATGAAAAAAACGCCAAAATTTTTAAGAACAATAAGATCAAATAAAGCCCCAATAATACTCGATAAAAGCTATGGTATTAAAGAAGAGCCATATAATGCAATAGATCCAATATTAATAAAAAAGAGAGCTGATTTAGTAAAAAATGATGAAAAATTTGCGCAGAATATAATGACAGCACTAAGAGAAATCGCAGAAGAAAAAGAACAATCAAAATCTCAAGAAGATATACTAGCTGAAGAAAGCATATATAAAAAGTTTACATCCAATAAAGACACAAATCTTTTTAATGCCTGGCATTCAGCATCATGGAAAGACAAACTTAGTATGCTAGATAAATTTGAAGATGAAAGATTAGTTGGTTTTGGTAAAAAAATTATCTTTCAGGAGTCTCCAGAAACTCTTCCAAAACAAATTTTAAAGGAAATTCAAAGAGAAATCGCCAAAAGAATATTAAGTGAAAAAAAAGAAAAATGGTGGACATGTAAAGAATTTTATTTTGAGTGCGACAATTTAAGAGAGAAATATACTAACAATAAAGATGAAGAAAAGTTGAAATTTCTCGATCAACTTAATAATTTTGTAATGTCAATAGAGAAGAAATATGAAAATTTTTAGTGTGGATAAAATAAATTAAATTTTTTATTAGTTGATTTAATAGTATTTATTTATATATAGATTGTATGGCAACAGTAAAAGTAACAGATGAAAGTTTTGAGACAGAAGTTGTTAAAGCTAACAAACCAGTAGTAGTAGATTTTTGGGCTGAATGGTGTGGACCATGTAAAATGATTGGACCAATATTAGAAGAACTTTCAGACGAGTTATCCGATAAAATTACAATTGCTAAGCATAACATTGATGAAGAACCAAATACACCAACAAAATTTGGTGTAAGAGGAATTCCTACAATGTTAATGTTTAAAGACGGAGAGCTTAAATCAACTAAAGTTGGAGCAACTACAAAATCAAATCTTAAATCTTGGATTGAAGAAAATCTTTAATTTAAATTTAAAACTTCACCAGCAAGATATAGTGATCCGGTAATTAGAACCACATCTTCATCATCAAGTGATAATGATTTTAATGCTTCTTTTATCGAACTTTTATAATTAATTTTATTAAAACCAATAATTTTTTCTTTAAGATCTCCACCATTGATCGAATTGGGCTGATTTGGAATATCTACAGTTGTTATAGATTCGATTCTATCTTTAAAAAAATTAATATATTCTTGATGTTCTTTGTTTAACATCATGCCAATAATTAAATGTTTTTTAGAATGTATTGTATCTAAAAAATCTACCAATACTTTTGCTCCTAAGGGATTATGAGATCCATCTACTAGTAATTTATTTTTTTTAACTATATTTTTAAGTTTTCCAGATTTGATTTCTTGCAATCTTCCCAAAGTACTTTGAATTTTTGTTATTCCTGTTTTTATATTTTCATCTGAAATATTCAGATCTTTAATATATCTTAAGGTAGCTATTCCAGCTGTCACATTTGATAATTGGAAGTTACCCATGAGATTGGGCATCGGTAGTTTTAAAGCTCCATATTCATCTTCGTAATAAAAAAAGTTATTTTCAGCTATAGAATATGAATATGACTCATTAAAAAATATTTTTTTGGATTTATTCGACTTAAGTGATTTTTTGATTTTTTCTAAGATTCTGCTATGACTTTGATTAGAAATTATTATATTTGACTCTAATAATTCAGAAGTTTTTTCAAATATAATTTTATCTATAGTTTTTTCATTTTTTGGGAGCCAATCAGTATGATCAATTCCAATTGCAGTTACTACTGACGCTAAATTCTCTTCAATAATATTTGTAGCATCAAATCTATGAAAAAGGCCAGATTCAATCAAATTTAAATTATTGTTATATTTTTTAGCTCCATAGAAATATGCAGCAGTTAATATTTCAAAATAAGTAATGTGATCACCATCGTTTATTTCTTCAACTTCAGACAATATTTTATATAATTCATTATCTTTAATTTCTTTATTATTGAATACAAATCTTTCGTTAATTTTTTGAATATGTGGACTACTATAAATATTACTTTTTATTTTAGCAGCATTTAGTATAGCCCTCATTGTTTGTATAGTAGAGTTTTTTCCATTTGTTCCTACTACAGATATTGATTTTAAATTTTTTTGAGGATCCCCTAATTTTTTACAAAGTTTTTTAATTCTGCCTAGGCTGAGGTCAATTTCTTTAGGATGCAGCCTTTGTAATCGATGCAATATTTTCTGGAGTTTCATTTTTTATTTCAGAATTTACATCAGAATTTTTCTTAAGCAATATTGATAAAAGGGTGCCTATTTGATTCTTTAACTCTTTTCTATTAACAACTAGATCGACAAATCCATGTTTTTCAACAAACTCAGCAGTTTGAAAATCAGGACTTAATTCTTCTTTAACCGTAGCCTGAATTACTCTTTTCCCCGCAAATGCTATTAAGCAACCTGGTTCAGCCAAATGAATGTCCCCGAGCATTGCAAATGAAGCAGTTATTCCTCCTGCCGTTGGATCTGTAAAGCAAACAATATAAGGAAGTTTATTTTTTTTTAATTCATTTATTGCAAGAGTCGTTCTAGTCATGTTTGCCAATGCAATAGGTGACTCGAACATTCTTTGTCCACCGCCGCAAGGAAAAAAAATGTAAGGAGTATTGTTTTCTATAGCATGTTGTACGCCATATATTATTGCTTCTCCCTCAGCAGCCCCAACTGAACCTCCTATATACTCAAAATTTATTGCACCAACAGTAACATCAATATTATTTATTTTCCCCTTTGCAATCATAACCGCGCAATCTTGCTTAGTTTTTAATCTAGCTGCTTTTAATCTTTCTTTATATGATTTTGTATCTACCCACTTTAAAGGATCCTCAGATGGAATAGGTGTTTCTAAAATTTCATAGTTATTTTTTCCAAAAAAAACATCAAATCTTTGTTTACAACTAATCCGGTGATGTTTTCCACAAGAATTACAAACCCAAAGATTTTCTTCTAAATCTTTTTTAAGTATTGGACCTTTACAACAACTAGTCCAATCAGAGTTTTCAATATCTTTTTTTGATGGTCTTTTTTTTAAAACTTTTTTTATTTTTTGACCAAAATTAATTGCTTTTGTTATCCAATTCATAATGTTTTATACTTTAGTTTTTTTACCATATTACTTACATTTGTGACAGGATTTTGTCTTTTGCTTATACTTTTAGTAATTTCTTTACAAATTGCGCTACCTACAACAAGTCCATCTGCAGACTTTAATTTAGAAATTGTTTTTTCTGTAATTCCAAATCCTATAACACAATTTTTATTTTTATTTATTTTTTTTATTTTGTTATAATTTCTTAATATTTTACTTGAGGAAACTTTTAACTTACCTCCAGTTGTAGATAGCATGCTAATGTAGTAGATCATATCGTGTGAATCCTTTATAATTTTTTTTATTCTGTTTAAAGAAGTAGTAGGAGAAATTAATTGTATAAAACTAATTGATTTTTTTTTGCATTTGTTTGCAAAATTTTTATTTTCAGGATATGGCAAATCTACAACTATGATTCCATTAACTCCAGTTTTTCTACACATAGAAATAAAATTATTTTCGCCATACTGAAATATCATATTGTAATATCCCATTAAAATTACTGGTTTTAATTTTTTAATTTTTTTAAATTTTCTTACTATTTTAAAAACATCATTGATTTTAACTCCATTTTTAATTGCACGATAAGAACTTGTTTGTATTTGTCCACCATCTGCTATCGGTGTGTTATGAGGAAAGCCAATTTCACATATGTCAACATTATTAGAAATTGATTTTAAAATTTCTAATGAATTCTTTTTATTATTATCTCCTGCAACAGTATAAGTTAATAAGGCTGGTCTATTTTCTTTTTTTGCAATTTTAAATGCTAAACTGATTTGTGATTCTTTCATATTTTTTTCAATCTATCTTTAAGAATGTCCTTATCTTTCTTTGCGTCACCACATGAATTAACAATTATAATAGTATTTTTCCTAAGCTTAGGAGCAATTTTTATTGCTTCTGCAAATGCATGACTTGGCTCTAAACTTGGATTTAATTTTTCAAGTTGTGTTACTAATTTATATGCCTGTAGCGCTTCTTCATCAGTTGCAAAAGTATATCTTGCTCTTTTTGCATCTTTTAAAAAACAATGCATTGGGCTAACTCCAGGATAATCTAGTCCTGCACTAACAGATTCTGTTTCATTTATTTGACCTTCTTTATTTTGACAAACATATGAAGCGGCTCCATGTAAAATTCCTAGCTTGGCTCCTTGACTTAAAGGCGCGGCGTGCAACTTAGATTTTTTTGGTCCACCTGCTTCTACACCAATTAACTCAATATGTTTTTTTTTATAATCAATAAATTCACTCCAAAAACCATATGCTGAACTACCACCACCAACGCAATTAATTAATTTTATCCTTTTTGGCATTTTTTTAAAACTTGATTTAATTTGATCTTTTAATTCTCTTGATATTTGACTAGTGCTCCAACCACAAATTTTTACAAATATGTTGGGTCCAACAGTGGAACCCACACACATGTGTGTTGAGTCACAATTTGAAACCCAATATCTCATGCATTCACTTACTGCATCCACAAGGGTTTGACTACCAGTGTAGACAGGGACTATTTCAGCACCATTTTTTTTCATCGCATCACAATTTGGTTTTTGCCTTTTAATATCTTTTGCACCCATAAAGATTTTACATTTTAAACCAAATTTTTTTGCTGCCATGCTTAGCATTTTTCCCGCATAGCCTGCTCCCGTGTCTCCAACTATAAATTTCTTGCCCGCTTTTTTTGCTATTAAACAATGAACAGTGGCATTATAAATTTTATGTGCTCCTCCATTTGCATCAGATACAACTTTTGCCCAAACTTGAGCTCCTTTTAAGTGATTACTTAAATTTTCAAGCTTAATAAATCTTGTAGGAGATCCAACCCAATTTTTAAAATATTTATCTCTTTCAAGTATAAATTTTTTATTATTTCTTAATTTTGAAAATAGTATTTCAAGATCTTCAACAGGTTTTTTTAGAGTTTCTGGTATAAAATTTCCTCCAAATTTTCCACCCCAGAAACCAAACTTATCATGTTGATCGATTAGAGGAATTTTTTTTTTAATTTTTATCATTAGTTTTTTTTAAGTTTTTCAAAAATTTATTTATTTTTCTTAAATCTTTTTTATCTGAAGTTTCTAAGCTTCCAGATAGATCTATAATATCTGTTATTTTGACAAATTTATCAAGATTATCATTATACTTTATATTCCCAGCTATCATTTTTTTTTTAGAAATTTTTAAATTTTTTATCAAAGATTTATCAAAGCTCATCGATTTTTCGTATCCCTTGCTATCAAATAAAATAATGTCTGAAATTGACATGTATTGTTTATATTTTTTTACGTCATTTTTATTTCCAATAGATAAAGCAGTTATTATTTTTTTATTATATTTTTTTTTAATAATTTTTGTTCTAATTGGATCAACATCGTATAGTTGATAATAATCAAATTTAAAATATTTTATTTTTTCTAAAAATTTTTTATTTGGTTTAACTAATACTCCTACAAATTTTGTTTTTTTTTTATTTACATTAGTTAGTTTTTTTAAATCATTAAGCTTTACGTACCTTTTTGATTTTGGGTAATTACAGATAAATCCAATATATTTTGGTTGATGTTTATGATTTAAAATATATTGCAGTGTTTTGAAATCTTTAATTCCACAAATCTTTGCATCCATTATTAGCTTAAATGACTAATTAGATTTTTTAAATTTTTTGAAATATTTCCTTTTGTAATAGATCTACCAATTACTATGCCAGTGGCACCATTATTAAAAGCGTCTTTAGGAGTGGTAACCCTTTTTTGGTCTTGAAAATTATCTCCTTTAAGTCTTATACCAGGTGTAATTATTTCCATTCCTTTGCAAATTTTTTTTAAATATTTTGCCTCATTTGCTGAACAAATTATTCCATCAAGTTTTGTCAATTTTGCTAGTTTTGCTAATTTAATTACTATTTGTTTTAAATTTCTGTTATAACCAATTTTTTTTAAGTCATTATTGTCCAGGCTAGTTAATGTTGTTACTCCAAGAATTTTTATTTTTCCTGATACACTTTTAACTGCTTTTAACATTTTTAAACCACCGCTGATGTGAACGGTCAGGTAATTTATATTTTTTAAATCTTTTATTGACTTTATTGTTGATTTACATGTATTTGGAATATCTAATAATTTAAGATCAACAAAAATAGTTTTGTTTTTTAACTTTGAAATATATATCCTTCCATTTTTTGAATTCCAAAATTCCAATCCAAATTTGTATGCAATTTTTATTTTATTAGTTTTAGTATTTTTTATTATTTTTTTAACTTTTGATATCTTATTAGTATCACAGGCAATAAAAATTTTTTTTTTAATCATTATTAATTTTATTAAACAACTCTTTTGTCATTTTAAAATGTAAATATTTTTTTTCAGGAATTTGCAGAAGTTCACCAGTTTTTGGATTTCTTGCAGCTCTTTCTTTTTGTATTTTTGTCGACCATATAGCAAAACCCCTTAACTCAACTCTTTTGTTAAGCTTTAAAGCTATTTTTATTTCCTCAAAAAAAATTTCTGTAAGTTTTGTAAGATCTTTTTTTAAAAAATTAGGGTAGCTATTTGCTAATTTTTTGATTAGTTTTGATTTAACTATTCCCAATTTTACTCTTTTTTAGTATTTTTTTTCTTTTCTTTTTCATCAAGTTTTTCGGAAAGTGATGAAAATGGAAGTTGACGTCCCGATAGTGGATTTGATCCCATTTTTAAAGCCTCTTTATTTTGAAGTTCTTCTAGAAGTTTTATACTTAAAACAACTTTTCTTTTTGGAAAATCTAATTCTGATATTGCAACATCGATTCTTTCACCTCCAACAAATCTAGACGGTCTTGCATCTGCAGTATTGATTGCTATTTGAGATTTTTTTATTAAAAATTCTAATTTAGATCCTTCAGGCTTAACAATTAAACCTTTGTTGTTAGAAGAGATAATTTGAACAGTTAATATATCTTTGATTTTTTTATCTTTAAACCAATCAAAAGGATCTTCTTGCATTTGTTTAAGGCCAACACGTACTTTTTGTTGATCTTTTTTAACTTCTAACAATTTTACTGATAGTTCATCACCCTTTTTAAATTTTTTTAATTCTTCCTCACCATTATTTGTATAGCTTAAATCATTACAATGTAAGAACCCTTCAATATCAAAATCATTTAATTTAAGGTAAATGGCATACTCATTAATATTTGTTATTAAGCCTTTTATTTCGGCATTCAGAGAATGTTTTTTTAAAAGGGAGTCGTAAGGATTTTCTTTTGTTAATCTATATGAAATTGAAACTCTTCTTTTATCTTTGTCTATCTCAGTAATTACGCAGTCAATTTCATCTCCAACTTTAAAATATTTTTTTACAGATGGATTTTTTTTATTCCAAGTAATTTCAGATGCATGCAGCAAAGTCGAAAGGCCTGGTTCTAATTCACAAAAAGCTCCATAATCCATTAGTTTTACTACTTTAACTTTATATACTTTGTTTAATTCATAATTTGAAATATGTTCGAAAGGATCTGGAGAAAGTTGTTTAATCGAGCAGCTTACTTGAAGTTTTTCCATGTCGACTCCAATTACTAATAAGTCATGCTTATCACCTATGTTGAAGATTTCTTCTGGATGATTAACTCTAGTGTAGCTTATTTCTTGAAGGTGAACCAGTACATCAAGTTCTGAATTTACATCAAAGAAGCAACCAAAAGAGCTATAACCTTTTACAACTGCATTTTTAATTTTATCTCCAACTTTAAATTTTTCTACTATCTTTGCTTTATCTACTTTTTTTATTTCGCTTATAATTTGTTTTCTGGATACGCACGCATTTCCTCTAATTTTATCAAGTTTTATAAGAGCAAATTTTTGTGGCTCATTCATAAGATGAGATATATCCTTAATTGGTTTGTCAGATATTTGAGATCCAGGGCAAAAAAGTAAAGAGCCTGAATCTACATGTTCAACAATTACACCGCCTTTACATTTTGAAGTAATTTTTCCTATTATTGGCTCTTTACTTTCATAAGCTTTAACTAATATATCCCAACCTTTTATTTTCTGTGCTTTTTGTGCCGATACAATAATATTTCCATTTTTATCTTCAATTTTTTCAAGAAATACTTGAATTTTTTCTCCAATATTAATTTTTTTTTCTAATCCTAGTGTTTTAAGTTCATTTATATCAACAATTGGTTCAGATTTTAAACCATCAACAAATAATAATACAAATTTATCTGTAATCTTAGTGATTTTTCCTTCAATTATTTTTCCTTCGACTATATTTTTAGATTTTGATAGTTGATTACTTAATAATTTTTCAAATTCTTTATTTTTAGTATTATTTAAATCTTTATATACGTCCATTAATTTAATTTTTTATCCATTATTCTTTTTATTTTTAAAAAGCATGCTTTTTTAGATAACTTTGAGGAATTAATCAATACTTGATCTTTAGTGCGTTTTAAGGGTGAATACTTTCTCTGATAGTCACTTTTATCCCGTAATTTGATGCTTTTTAGCACTTTATTAAAAGATTCTTTGCTACTAATTTTTTTTAATTCTAAATACCTTCTTTTTGCTCTTATCTTAATATCAGCATAAATAAAAAACTTAAACATTGCTTCTGGCATAATTTTTGTAGTTATATCTCTACCATCTAGGCAGCTTCCATGAAATTTTTTTGGAGGATTATATGCACAAGTTATTTGAAATTTATAAACTAATTTTCTTATTTTTATTTGTTTAGCTATTTGAGATGCAATTGATCCTATTTCTTCAGTTAATAATGCTTTATTTTGAAGTTGAGAAATTTTCAATTTTTTTATTTTATTTTTTAAATAAAAATATCCAAATTTTTTAGGATATTTTTTTTTTAAGAAAGCAATATATCTATATATTTTTCCTGTATCTAGATAATATAAATTGTAATGCATTGAGATTAATTTTGCTTGAGTACCACCACCGGCAGAAGCCTCACTATCAATTGCAACTGTTATAAATTTTTTTTTGTTCAATTTATTTTTGCCCCTAATTTTTTTGCAATTTTTATAAAGGAAGGGAAAGATGTATTGATGCAACTTTTATTATAAATTTTCCATTCTCCTCCAAATGATAATGCTGCTATAACAGACATCATAAAAACCCTGTGATCTTTCATAAAATTTTTAATTAAAATTTTTTTGGATAGTTTTAGATTGGGGTTACCATATATTTTTATTGAGTCTGAACGCAATTTAGTTTTTATACCCATCTTGTTTAATATTTTGGAGGCAATTTTTAATCTAGGACTTTCTTTTTTATTTAGTTCAGAAATTTTTTTAAAATATGAAATTCCTTTTGCCTTCGATGCAACTAAAAAAATTATTAAAAATTCATCTATAGCACTAGAATTTAAACTTGAAGGGCAGTTTATAGATTTTAATTTTTTTTTACTTTTTACGAATATGTCTCCTATTATTTCCCCCTTATATTTTTTTTTATTAATTATTTTAATCCCAGCTCCCATTTTATTTAAAATGTTTATAGATCCGATTCTTGTAGAATTTACGTTTACATTTTTTATAGTTAGTTGAGAATTTTTTGAAATTAAAGTTAAGACTATAAAAAAAGACGACGAACTAATGTCTCCAGGTATTTTATAATCGAAAGATTTGAAATTTTTTTTTCCCTCAATTTCAATAAAATCATAATTTTTATCTTTTTTTATTTTCATTGGTATTTTTAAATTTTTAAATAATAGTTCAGTATGATTACGAGATTTTTTAGCTTTGATTATTGTTTTTCCAGGCGCATTTAAAGCTGCCAGCATAATAGAACTTTTGCATTGTGCAGAACCAATGTTTTCTAAATAATTTATTGGTCGAGTAAAATTAGATCCTAAAATTGAAATTGGCAAATTTTTTCTGTTTATAGGAAAGAATTTTGCTCCAAATCTTTCTAATGGAGAAGTAACTCTGGAAAAGTCTCTAGAAGATAAACTTTTATCACCTTCAAGTTTTATTTTTTTTTTTGAAGCAACTAACAAACCTAAAATTAATCTACCGCATGTTCCAGAATTTCCAGCATTAATTGTAATATTTTTTTTGTAATTAAAACCATTGAGTCCATTTCCAAATATTTCACAAACATTATTTTTTTTTATAATTTTTATTCCTAATTTTTTTAAACAATCAATCGTACTGTTTATATCTTCAGAATTTGGCAGGTTTGATGCTATTGATCTACCAATTGCTTGAGAAGCTAGTAGTGCCCATCTTATTGATATACTTTTATCTCCATCAACAAAAATCTTTTTATTATAAGGGCTTATTTTTTTTTTAATTACTGCAAAACCAGGCATTAATTTATTTTAAACTTGTGCCCAAAATAACTAGATTTTGCTAGTTCGTCGTTTGTTATTTCCGAAGGAGTTCCTTTGGTAATTACTTTAGCATTAGAAAGAACTATGGCAACATCTACACAAGACAATAGATCTCTAGCCTGATGATCACAAACTATGACAGTAATATTGGATCTAGTTTGAAGGCCAACAATTATTTGCTGTAAGTTGCTTATAGATAAAATATCTAGGGCAGCAAATGGCTCGTCTAGTAATAAAATTTTTGGATTTCCTATTAACGATAAAGAAATGGCTAATTTTTTTTTCTGTCCACCTGATAAATTTTTCGCTTTTAAGTCAAGTGTATTTTCTAATTCAAAATCACCTATTAGTTCATCAATTTTAGATTTTCTATCTTTTTCGTCTTTAATTAGTATTTCTCCAACAGCTTTTAAATTTTCCAAAACCGAAAGATTATGAAAGTATCCAGAGTACTGTGGACAATAACCTATTCCAAATTTTGTGGTTCTTAAACTGATTGGCAATCCAGTTACGTCTGAATTTTCTATAATTACTTTTCCACTGTCTGGTTTGACCAAACCTGTAATTAAATTAAATATTGTAGACTTTCCAACCCCGTTTGGTCCCAACATTCCAAAAATTTCACCTTGGTTGATGTTAAAATTTATTTCATCAAGAACTATTCTTTTACCAAAAGTAATTGAAACTTTTTGAAAGTTAATAACTGCTTGCTGTTTTTTGAATGATTTAATTCTAAATTTTTTTATTACAGACATAATTAATAGATAGTTTTTACAAAAACCTTTTCATCATTATTGTTCATAAAAATTTTGGTATTTTTATCTCCAAAATCTATTTCTATGTTATCAGTAATCATTTTTGTATTATTACCCATATAAACTACATTTTCATTTATAATAGCTAATTTATCTTGAAAAGATAAGTGTAATTTATCACTTTCAACTTTGTGGTTAATATAATTCACTTGTACATTGTTTCTAAAAAATGTTTCAACTGTACTTTTATTATAATCTGCTGAATCAGCAGTAATTGTAATTACCTCAGAATCTCTTAAATTTATTTTTGCCTTTACTTCAGTTAGAAAAATGTTCTCGTAGTTTCTCGCATCAGTTTGACCTTCCTTTGCATGTATCTCAAATTTATTTCCAGCTGCATCCATGGCTATGTAGTTGACATTTTCAATTTTAGTTGATTCCGCAAAATCATTGCTGGAGTTATCGTTTTTTTTATTTGAAGTTTCGTCAGTCTTACTTAAAGACATTTCTATATTTTTTTCTTTACTATTATTTATTGACTTTAATTTCGTCTTTGATTTATAGTCATAAAAAAATACCAGCGATATTATAATTAAACTAAATGTTAAAAATGAGTAAATAAATATATGTTTTTTGCTCATTAGGAAATATTTGACTGCAGAATATTATGAATATGTATTATACCAATAGTCTTTTTCTTATTTTTGTCATGAACACATAAACTTGTGACTTTTTTTAAATTCATTATAGATAGAGCTTCGGCAGCCAATGTTTCTTTATCAACACTTATTGGGTTTTTTTTCATAATTTTTTTAATTTTAATAGTTTTTAAATTATCAATTTTCTGACTCGATCGCTTTATATCTCCATCAGTTAATATACCACTAGTAAAACCTTTTTTGTTTTTGACTATAAGAGTTCCTAATTTTTTTTTTACCAAAATTTTTAGAGCATATTCCATAAAAATATTTTCCTTTACAAAAGGAATTTTATTACCTGTTAACATTAAATCTTCTACAGTTTTTAACTTTGCTCCTAAGCTTCCACTTGGATGGAATTTTTTAAAATCTAATTTAGTAAATTTTCTTGAATTCATTGTTGCTACTGCCAATGCATCTCCAATACTTAATTGGATTATAGTGCTGGAAGTTGGAACTATATTGTTAGGATCGGCTTCTTTAACTTCAGGTATTAAAATTTTTATATTCGAAGATTTGTACAAAAGTGATTTTTTTTTTGACACAATTCCTATCAATGAAATTTTGTTTCTCTTTGCATATTGGATAATATTTTTTAATTCTGAAGACTCTCCACTATAACTAATCAATATTAATACATCATTAAACCCTATTTGACCCAAATCTCCATGTGAGCAAGAACTTGCATCTACAAAAAAACTTGGTGTTCCAACGGAAGAAAGTGTTGATGAAATTTTTTTTCCGATAATTCCTGATTTTCCTACTCCTGATATTATTATTTTTCCATTCTTACAGTTTAATATTGTTTTTACAGCTTTCTCAAAAGATTTGTTTAAATTTGATTTTAATTTTTTAAGAGAATTTATTTCTGTTTCAATTACTTTTTTTGCTATCTTATTGTAGTTAACATTTTTCATTTAATGTGACCAAATATCATCCTTAAATGAGGCCAAATCAAGATTCACTCTTGTTTTAATAAACTTCATAGTATCTTTGTATAGTTCAAATCTTTTTTCTCTAATCAATATATTTTCAAGTTGTTTATAAATTTTATGTAAATGAACCACATCATGTGCACAATATAACAATTGTTTTTCAGTTAAGTCTCCTCCGAAATCTGAACTTTGAAGCTGCTTACTTACATCAATTCCAACAAATTCTTTTATTAAATCTTTTAGTCCATGTTTATCACTATAACTTCTAGCTAATTTAGATGCTATTTTTGTGTCATTAATGTTATCCATTTCAATCTTTAAATATTTTTTAATAAAAGATAAATCCGCCCTAGCAAAGTGAAAAATTTTATTTATTTTGTTGTTGTTTAATAGTTTAACCAAGTTCGGTGCTTTGTAGTTCTCTCTGTTGAGCTGGATAATGTGAGCATCCTGATTTCCTGAAGATATTTGAACCAAGCACAGTTTATCACGAGCAACATTTAAACCCATAAATTCACAATCTATAGCTATCTTGTCGCTTTTACTTAAGTCTATTTCATCTGGTAAATCATGCTTGTGTAATTTAATATCTATATTCATTAAAATATATATATATGAAACCAAAAAATATTCTAGTTTTCGGAGCAACAGGCCAAATAGGACGTAATTTAGTAAGAAAGTTAACAAAAAAAAATTACAAAGTTACTGCTGTTACTAGAAATATTCACCAAAAAGGATATATTTTAAAAACTCAAGCAAACCCAGGCTATATTGACATTATAGAGACAAGTATATTTGATGAGAATAAGATAAAAGAATTAATATCTAAATGCCATGTATGTGTAAACTTAATTGGCATTCTATACGAAAAAAGAAAAAACACCTTCAATAATATTCATAAACTTTTTCCAGGAATGATATCAAATTTTTGTGCAGAATATAAAATTGAAAATTTATTACATGTATCAGCTTTAGGAATAGATGAAGCTACTGACAGCGAATATGCAAAAAGTAAATTAGATGGTGAAAAAGAAATTAAAAAAAATTTTCAAAAAGCATTAATAATTAGACCATCAATAGTTTATTCTGTAGATGATAATTTTACGACACTATTTATGACTTTGCTTAATAGATTACCTTTTTTTCCTCTTTATTATAAAGGTAGCACAAGATTTTCACCAATTCATTGTACAGATATGGCGGAAATAATTTCAACGATCATAGAAAAAAATATAAACTCCCAAACTGTTGAATGTATTGGGCCTGAACAAATTACCTTTAAAGAAATAGTAAAGAATTTATTAGAATCAATAAATAAAAAAAGAATTTTAGTTCCAGTACCTTTGTTTTTCGCCAATTTACTTGCATTTTTTTTTGAACTAATGCCAAACCCTTTGTTAACAAAGGATCAAATTAAATTACTTAAATACGATAATATTGAAACAGGGAATTTTAAAACAAATTTTGATCTTAAAATTCCTTCAAAACTGTATTTTAAAAATGAAGTAAATAAATATTCCTATATGTGGAAAGATAGAGGGCAATTTTCTTAAGTAAATAATTAGTATATTATTATGATAACAAAAATAGTGTATTTTTTAATAATATTAATATTAATTTTCATTATATTTATAGGTGTAAAAGCTGCAGTTATGGGTATTAAAGCAAAAAAAAAAATAAAATATTCCAAAAAATTTAATCGAAATATAAAAAATTAAAAAATATAAATTACTTAAAATAAGTATTGAGTATTAAATTTTTTACTTAAGCTGATTTTATTTTTTTTTCTATAAACTTTGGAACTTCTTCTTCTTTATCAAGTAATTCATCTTTTCTGTCACGAGTTTGCCAAACTATCAACATATGGAGAGGACAATAGCTGTATTTTTCAACAGTTTTTCTACCACAAAATGATGAATCTTTTTGATCTGGGTGGCCATCCATATATTTACAGGTTGTATCAGTTAATTGTTCAAGAGATAAATTTTTTGCCTGTTCAAAATTCTTATCTATAAGCAGCGATCTAAATTTGTTTTTCCTCCCTCTTTTTGGTAAAGTGTAATTTTTTTGGTTATCTGCATTTGTTTTAGGGCTATTGATGTTTCTAGTTTTAATTTTTGCCGATAAATTTAACCTGTGAGCTTTACCAATAACTGCATTTCTGCTAATCCCACCAATAATTTCTGCAATTTGACTTGCAGTTTTACCTTTGCCCCAAAGTTCCTTTAATCTATTAACTTTTTCTTCAGTCCAGCTCATACATACTATATATAGTAGATTACTTTAAAATTTTTACTATATATATTTACCCATAAAAATTATAAGAAAACAAGCTTTATTTTAGTTTTTTTCACATAATTTATAAAAACAGGTTATTTATTTTAACTTATGGTTGAATTAAAAAAAAAATATCAAATTGGAAAAAGAAGATTTGGTTTAATAAATTGGGTAGGAGTTTATTCTTTATATAAGAAAGAAGTGCTCCGTTTTGTTACAGTTGCTGGACAAACAATTATAGGTCCAGTTGTAACTTCAGTTTTATTTTTAACTGTTATTTCTTTAGCTATTGGAGATGAAAGAAGAGATGTTTTAGGAGTTTCCTTTATACAGTTTTTGGCACCTGGATTAATCGCGATGCAGATAATTCAACAATCGTTTTCACACTCTTCATCAACTTTATTAATGGGCAAAGTTATGGGAAATATTGTTGATTTAATTGGGGCTCCTCTTTCTGCGGCTGAAGTTACACTATCTATAATTTTTGCATCTATAACAAGAGGTATATTTATATCGGTATTTTCAATTGTTGTTTTTTCACTTATGGTTGAAATTGAAATAAAAAATTATTTAATTTTAATGGTCTACTTATTTTTAAATGGTTTTTTAATGGGAGCGGCAGGATTTGTAGCAGGTCAGTGGTCAGATAAATTTGAACATTTGGCAGGGGTTACAAATTTTATAATAGTTCCACTTTCATTTTTATCTGGAACTTTTTATGAAATTGATAGATTGCCTGAACCTCTAGAGCTTATTAGCTTTTATAATCCTTTTTTTCATATGATAGACGGTTTTAGATATGCATTTATTGGAGATTTAGACGGATCACTAAGTTTTGGAATAACCTATTTGTTAATCCTTTCAATCATAGTCTGGTTTATCTCTTTTCTACTATATAAAAAAGGGTATAAAATAAAATCTTAAATATATGAGTGCTTTAGCAAAAAATTATAGTAGAAGAAAAATTTCTTTTAAAAAAGGAAAGGGAAGCTTTCTTTATTCAACTAAAAAGAAAAAATATCTAGATTTTGTACAGGGAATAGCCGTTAACTCTCTAGGCCATTCTAATCCAAAATTAATCAAAGCTATAAATATACAGGCAAAAAAAGTTTGGCATGTGTCAAATGCATTTATAATCCCCGAAGGTGAAAATTTAGCAAAAAAAT
The DNA here is from genome assembly GCA_902550285.1 of uncultured Pelagibacteraceae bacterium. Lineage (GTDB taxonomy): Bacteria > Pseudomonadota > Alphaproteobacteria > Pelagibacterales > Pelagibacteraceae > Pelagibacter. Next base: position 36,234 of record CACCYQ010000003.1, read on the forward strand.
TAACCAAAAAAACTTTTGCTGATTATGTTATTTTTCAAAATTCAGGAACAGAAGCCGTAGAGGCCGCAATAAAAGTTGCAAGAAAATATTTTTATACAATCGGCAAACCTTATAAAAATAGAATTATAACTATAAAAAATTCTTTTCACGGAAGAACAATGGCAGCAATTTTTGCAAGCGGGTCCAAAAAAATGACCGAAGGATTCGGACCAAAAATCACAGGATTCGATCATTTTAAATTTGGTGATCACAAAACTTTAAAAAAGTTAATTACAAAAAAAACTGCAGCAATTATGATTGAGGATTGTTTAGGAGAAGGGGGCTGTAAACTAATTCCTGATTGGTGTCTAAGAGAATTAAGAAAAATTTGTAACAAAAAAAAAATTTTACTCATAATTGATTCTGTCCAATCAGGTGCTGGTCGATCAGGCAAATTTTTTGCTTTTGAATATGCTAAAATAAAACCGGATATTGCTGTTATAGCTAAAGGATTAGGATCTGGATTCCCAATAGGAGCTGTTTTATTAAATAAAAAAACAGCATCATGTATGACGCCAGGTTCTCACGGATCCACATTTGGTGGAAATCCTTTGGCGATGGAAGTAGCTAATGCTGTTTTAGATGAGATATTTAAAAAAGGATTTTTAAGAAGTGTAGAAAGATCATCCAAATATTTTAGAAATGCTCTAAACAAAATAAAGGAAGAATATCCTGAAATAATAAAAGAAATTAGAGGAATTGGTTTGTTGATTGGATTACAACTTTATAATAATCAAGCTAAATTTATTAAAAACTTAGAGGATAATAAATTACTTACAATAAGAGCAGCAGAAAATGTAGTTCGAATATTGCCGCCTCTTAATGTTAAAAAATCAGAAATAGATCTTGCAATAAAAATAATAAGAAAAGTTTGCAAAGAATATAAATAAATTAATGAATCATTTTATTAACATCAAAGATATACCTATTTTTAAATTAAGAAAAATAATTTCCGATGCAAGAAAAAGAAAATTAAATAGAAAAAGATTAAATATTTTAGATATTGATAAAGATGAACCTTTAAAAGGAAAGCTTCTAATTCAAATGTTTGAAAAATCTAGTTTAAGAACAAGATTAAGCTTTTCTATTGCTATCAAACAACTTAGTGGTGGAGAGCTTACTTTACGTCCAGGCGAATTGCATTTAGGCAAGGGAACTGAAAGTTTGTCTGACACAGCAAAAATTATATCTACTTTTGGAAGTGCATTTATGCTTAGAACTGATAGTGATGATAAATTAAAAAATTTTAAAAAATATATGACAATTCCAATAATTAACGGATTGTCACCATCATCACATCCAACACAAGTTTTGTCAGATGTATTTACAATTGAAGAAATCAAAAAAAAACCTATTTCAAATCTGCAAATATGCTGGATTGGTGATGCAAAGAACAATGTAATTAATAGTTTAATAGAGGCTTCGGTTAAGTTTTCATTTAAATTAAATATAGGCTGTCCAAAAAAATATTATCCCAATAAAAAATTATTAGCTTGGGCAAAAAAAAATAGAGGTAAGATTAAAATTTTTAATGATAGTATAAAAGCTGCTATAGGAAGTGATGTAGTTTTTACTGATAAAGTCATATCAATGAATGACAAAGTAAATAAATCCAAAAAATTAAATGACTTTAAAAAATTTAAGGTAACTTCAAAAGTCATGAATAATGCAAAAAAAGATGCAATTTTTCTTCACTGTTTGCCAAGAGGTAACGAGGTTTCAAATGATGTTTTTTTAGGAAAACAATCCAAAGTTTGGCAACAAGCTCTTAACAGAGTTTACGTTCAAAAAAGTATTTTATTATATTGTTTTAACAAACTAAGGTAATGTTTTAGGGCTATCACTGTTTTGATTAAGATATAAAATTACAGATGCTCTATCTTTATCAGACTTAAGACCAGCAAACCCCATTTTATTTCCTTTTATCCATTTAGCTGGTTTAAGTAAGAATCCATTCATTTCTTCCCAAGTCCATTCTTTATTATAACCAGATAAAGCTTTTGAATATTTATATTCTGTTACTGATCCCACTGGTCTGAACATTACATTCCAAAGTTTAGGGCCAATTTTATTGCCGCCTTCCTTTTTAACACTATGACAAGCAGCGCATTTTTTAAATACTTTTTCCCCATGAGCTATATCTGCATCCTTAAATAAAGATGATAAATCTACAATTTGTTCACTTTTCTCTTGCAACACTGAACCTTCTGGAGCTTCTACTTTGTAAGCTACAATTTTTTCGTTCTCAAGTTTGAAAATAAAGTCCGATGCTTTATTAATTAAAACAACAATTAGTATAGTAATTATAATTGCAGTAATTATTTTGTTAATTTCAAAAGAATTCATTTTTAATAATAACTAATTGGTCGTATAACATGATAAATCGTAAATTACTTATTTTTTTTGAGTATGATATTTGCGTCCCATGGACGCATAATTTAATAAGCTAAACAATGCCAAAAACATTAATACTTATACCATCTAGACTTGCAGCGAGCAGGTTACCGGGAAAACCATTACTTAAAATTGGTGGACTATCTATAATTTCACATGTGCTTAGAAAAGCTCAACAATCTAACATAGGAGAAGTTTATGTTTGCACAGGTGATAAAGAAATTTATGAAGATGTAATAAATAATGGAGGCAACTGCATTTTAACAAATAGAGATCACAAGACAGGTACCGATAGAATCTATGAAGGTTTTAAAAAACTTAATTTATTTGGAATTGATTATATTTTAAATCTTCAGGGTGATGAACCAACAATAAATGTGGAAGAGATAAAAAAATTAAATATTAGTGCGACTGAAAATAAATCTGATGTAGCTACACTCGCGTGTAAACTAAACAGCAGAAAAAATCTAAATAAAGAAAGTGTGGTGAAAGTTCAAACCGAAAAAAAATTAACTTTAAAAAATTTTTCTAAAGCTTTAAAGTTTTTTCGAAAACCTACTAATTTGGAATCTAAAAATATCTACCAACATATAGGAATTTATCAATACAAAGTGTCAATATTAAAAAAATTTGTCAAACTTAATCAGACAAAAAATGAAAAAAAATATAGATTAGAGCAATTAAGAGCTCTAGATAATCAAATAAATATTGATGTTGTCTTAGCAAATACAGCTCCAGTTGGAGTTGATACTAAAAAGGATTATATGGAAATAAAAAAATTAATGGAATATAAATCATAAAATTATGAAAATTGCATATCAGGGTATTTCTGGAAGTTATAGCGAAAGCTGTGCAAAATTAATATATCCTAAATCTGAAACAATCCCATGTAAAACTTTCGATGAATGTTTTGAAAAAGCAAATCTAGACAAAGATATTAAAACTTTAATTCCAGAGTCAAATAAAACTACAGGAAATATAGGAATAGAATATTTAATTTTTAAATATAGATTAAATGTATATGCTGAACATTTTTTTCCAATAAAACATAATTTACTTGGTTTGCCAGGATCTAGTATAAAAGATATTAAAGACGTATATTCGCACGCCCAAGCATTATCGCAATCCTCTATTTTTATAAAAAAAAATAAATTTAATGAAAATGTTAGAGCTGACACCGCCGGTTCTGCAAAGTATATTTCAGAAAAAAAAGACAAGTCCAAAGGTGCAATTGCCTCAGAACTAAGTGCTGAGATTTATAAATTAGATATTCTAAAATCTAATGTTCAAGATGAAAAAGAAAATGTAACGAGATTTTTATTAATGGGTAAAGAAATATTTGAACCTGAGTTTAATAATGAAAAATTTATAACCTCATTTTTGTTTAAATTAAAAAGTAAGCCAGCAGCTTTATATTCAGCGTTGTCAGGTTTGGCAATTAATGGTGTTAATCTTACAAAGTTGCAAAGCTTTCCTGAAAAAAACTCTTTTTCGTCATATTTTTTTCTTTGTGAATTAGATGGCCATATTCATGAAAAAAAGATTAAATCATCATTAGAAGACTTAAATTATCACTGTGAAGATATGCACGTGCTGGGTGTTTTTAAAGCTGATCAATTTAGAAATAAATAGGAAGAATTAACTTTCTTGTGGAATAGAAAATAATCCTGTTATAATAGAAGTGGAGGCTAGAGGTGGATGCTGCTTAAACCCGATCAGATCTTAACGGAAGCAGTCGTAAAGACAGTTATTCAGGTTCTAGTCTCCTTAAGAAAATGAAAAAAAAATCAAAAGTTTTAGCTTTAAAATATAGGCCAGAAAATTTTAGAGAAATAATAGGTCAGGAAGTAGTTGTTCAAACTATTTATAATTCAATTAAAACAAACAAAATTCCTAACGCATATTTATTTACAGGCATTAGAGGAACGGGAAAAACAACTTTGGCAAGATTAGTTGCAAAAAGTCTTAATTGTATAAATGGAATAGATAAAATTTGTGAAGAAAATTATTGTGAACATTGTGAATCTATATCTAATTCAAACAACCTAGATATTCTAGAAATGGATGCAGCTAGCAAAACAGGAGTTGATGATGTAAGAGACTTAATTGAATTTTCAAGATATCCCCCGAATTCAACAAAATATAAAATATTTATTATCGATGAAGTTCATATGTTAAGCAAACAAGCATTTAACGCTTTGCTTAAAACTTTGGAAGAACCACCAGAATATTTAAAGTTTATTTTTTGTACAACTGAAATTAAAAAAATTCCTATAACTGTCGTTTCAAGAACACAAAGATTTGATTTATCAAGAGTAAACTCTGAAACATTATTTAGGTTCATCCAAGAAATAAAAAATAAGGAAAAAGGAAAGGTGTCAGATGACGCACTTAGACTAATTGTAAAAATTTCAGAGGGATCTGTTAGAGATGCTCTTAGCTTACTAGACAGAGGTTTAATTAGCTGTTCAAATGATGAGGAATTAAATTTAAAAAATGCACAAAAAATATTTGGGTATTTTGACAAAGGGTTTTTAATTGAATTATTTGAAAAGATATTTGAGGGAAATGAAAAAGGAGTAATAAAAATATATAAAAATATATATAATGCTGGAGTTGAACCAAAAACTTTTTTAAGTGATTTTTTAGAAATTCTTTATTATATAAAAAATATTAAATCATTAAAAACAGAGGGAAGAAATTTCACTCTTAATGATAGTGAGTTTAGCAAGATAGAAGAAATATCAAAGAATATTTCTCCAGAAACTATACTTTTGTTTTGGCAATTTACTATTAAATTTTTAGATGAGCTAAATATAGTTTCAAACCAAGAATTATCTCTGGAAATGTTTTTAATTAGACTTTTATATTTAAATAGAATAAGCGATGGAAAAGAAAATAAAGATACAAAAAAAAATTATACAAATCAAAACGATTCATTAGCAAAAAGTCAAATTACAGAATCTGAGGAAATTAATAACAAACAGTCTTTAGATGAAGTAAATTTTAAAAATAAGACAATAAGTCAAATAAAAAATTTTAGCCAAAAAAATTATATCGAGGATAAAAGTGAAATTAATGAATTAAACAATTTTAAAAATATAGATAGCTTTGATCAATTAATTGAAATTTGTAACGAAAAAAAGGAAGTTAAATTAAAGTACGAACTTGAAAATAACGTAAAATTGGTAAGCTTTCAAAGCACAAAAATCGAAATTTCATTTAATGAAGAATTGGATGTAAATTTTGTAAAAGACTTATCTTCAAAATTATATGAATGGACAAAAAAACGATGGGTAATAACTTTTTCTAAAAAAGAAGGAAACCCCACAAAAAAACAAATGACTGAATTAGAAGAGAAGAAAATTTTTGATGAAGTTAGGGAGAAACAAATATACAAAAAAATAAAGGAAGCTTTTCCGGATATAGAAATAATAAAAGTTAATAAAGAAAAATAGATAAAGCAATGGAAGATTTTAATAAAATACTTGATAAAGCTAAAGAGCTTGAAAGCAAAATCAAAGAAAGCCAAGAAAAAATAAAAAAAATAGAAGCCGAAGGTATTTCTGGATTGAATTCAGTAAAAGTAACTTTAAACGGCGAGGGAGATATAACAAAAATAGAATTGTCTCAAGAGGTTTTAAAAGAAGAAAAAACTATAATAGAAGACTTAATTATGGCTGCTCATAATAACGCGAAGTCAAAGTTAAAAACAAAAACAACAGAAGAAATTTCTAAAGCCACCAACAATTTTGGAATACCAGGTTTTAAGTGGCCTACATAAATAATGAAGAATATTCCAGAAATTGAAAATCTAGTTAAACTAATTTCAAAACTACCCGGGCTCGGTCCAAAATCTGCTAGAAGAATTATTTTAAAATTAATTAATAATAGAAACGAATTAATCAAACCAATTTTAAGTTCGTTGACTGATCTTTTTAAGAATGTAGCAAGATGCAAGTCATGCGGAACTTTAAAATCTAATTTATCAGGATGTAATAACTGTGAAAATTTGACAAAAAAGTTTAGCAAAATATGTGTAGTCGAGGATATTGCAGATCAGTGGAGTATAGAAAACTCAAGTATTTATCAGGGATACTTCCATATATTAGGTGGAACAATTTCTAACTCAAATAGTCAAAACAATGAAGATTTATTGATAGACTCATTGGTAAAGAGAGTAATAGATGAAAATATTGAGGAAGTCATAATAGCTACAAGTGCAACTGTAGAAGGTCAAACGACAGCTTTTTATATACAGGATAAACTAAAAACTACTAAGGCCAATATAACAAAATTAGCACAGGGACTACCTGTGGGAGGTGAAATTGAAAATCTAGATGATGGAACACTAATATCTGCGTTCAAGAATAGACATGAGCTAAATAAGCATTAAAATTATTTTTTTTTTAGCAACCTATTTAAATGAAGGACTGGTTCCGTATAACCAGATGGTTGGTGCATACCATTAAAAACAAGTTCACAAGCCGCTCTAAAAGCTAAGGATCTATCAAAGTTACCAGACATAGCTTGGTAGGGAGAGTGTCCTTTCATACTAGGATCTTTTAAATTTTGGCTATCTACCACTTTTGCCATTTTTTTCATAATTTCCAAAACTTGTTTTTTACTACAAACTCCATGATGTAACCAATTAGCAATATGTTGTGAAGAAATTCTTAGGGTAGCTCTATCTTCCATTAATCCTATGCCATTAATATCAGGAACTTTTGAACAGCCAACGGATTGATCTATCCATCTTACTACATATCCCAAAATACCTTGTGCATTATTTTTTAATTCACTATTTATTTCTTCCATTGACCAATTAGGTCTATCAGCAATCGGTATAGTTAAAAGATCCAAAAGATTTGCTGGTTTTCTTTCTGACAATTTTCTTTGCTTAGAAAATACGTCAATTTCATGATAATGAAGAACATGCAAAGCTGCGGCAGTTGGACTTGGTACCCAAGCGCAGTTTGCACCAGCATTAGGATGAATAATTTTTTGCTCCATCATATTTGCCATTAAATCTGGCATAGCCCACATACCTTTTCCTATTTGAGCTTTTTTTGAAAATCCACATGATAGTCCTACATCAACATTGTTGTTTTCATATGCAGAAATCCATGTTGAAGATTTCATATTAGCTTTTTTTATCATTGGACCTAGTTCCATTGAAGTATGTATTTCATCTCCGGTTCTATCTAAGAATCCTGTATTTATAAAAAATACTCTATTTTTTAAGGCTCTAATGCACTCTTTTAAATTTACAGAAGTTCTTCTTTCTTCATCCATTATACCAACTAGGATTTGATTTTTTTTTAAATT
>CACCYQ010000004.1 GCA_902550285.1 uncultured Pelagibacteraceae bacterium
GATTAATTTTGCAGATTTTAAATTTGGAAATATTTTATCATTCCATATATCAAGTAATTTATTTAAATTTCGATCAGGCCTAGAAGTAAATATAGCTTGATTATGGTCTATATTATTAGTCAATTCAGTTTTCATAAACAAATCATCAATAGAAACGTATAATATTTTTTTTCCAAAAAGTGATAAAAATTTAGATCTTTTTTTGTTGTGATAATTTCCAATAACATAAACTTCAGGTTTATTTTTGAAATATGAAAATAACTGTCCTTTTCGAATAAACTTTTCCAATGATTGTAGAGAATAAGATATTACTAACTTTTTATTGGCATTTACTTTGTTCAGAAGCCTCATATCAGCATTAGCTATAGCGACATCAAAATTTAAATTTTCTGATTTATTTAACTTTTTTATATTGTACCAGTTTGAACTGTCATTGTGTATTTTGTAAGTACAATTGTTGTAAACAGTTACATCATGTCCAATTTTTTTTAAATTTTCAGAAAGATTAATCAGTATTGTTTCAGCACCTCTCAAAATAGATGAGTGTTTGTCCATATATGAGTATTCAAAATTTGTCTGATCTAGAAAACAAAATTTCATTTATTTAAAATTTTAATTATAAAATAATAAATTTTATTTATTATTAAGTCTTTATAATAATATATATTTTTGATTGGATCAGTTAATTCTGATTCATATTTTGAGTTAGTTTTTAAATAATGTTTTTTAAAAAATTTTACACTAATTCCCCATTTTTTAATAAATGTTAAGTCACCTCTATTTTTTTTAATAACTAAATTTTTTCTAGTTGTTTGAGATCCAAAATGATAAACTTTAAAATCATTTAAACCTTTAAATATTCTAACTCCTTCTTTCCAAAGTTTCATATTAAAGTCAGGATCAGAGGCAATACCAGGATTAAATTCTTCACTAAATCCACCAACTTTATTCCACATATTTTTTGTAACTAGATGAGGTGCAAAATGAGTTCCTTGATGATTATAAAAATTATAATTTTGATAATTTTCTAGTAATTTATTTTCATTAAATGTTTCTATTGAGTTTCCACAATCTAATGATACATGAGCTCCAGATGGCTGAATCATAGTACCTCCTAAATAAAATTTTTCGTGCTTTATTTTTTTGATTTCATTTAATAATACATTATCCCAATTTGGGCAAAAATACATATCATCATGACTATACAATATATAGTTAGTAGTACTTAGTTTTACAGCCTCATTTATAGAAGTACATAATCCTAGATTGTTTTCCGAGAATGAATATTTGATTTTATTTTTTTTTAAAAAATCATTAGTTCCATCTGATCCATCGTTTGAATGAATTATAATTTCATGTTTGTATGAAGAATTTTTATTAATACTTTCTAAGCAAAGTTTTAAGTATTTGTGATTATTAAAAGTTGGTATTACTATTGAAAACATTATGGTCTATGCCATAAATATTTATTTTTATTATGATTAATTTCAAGTGTTTTGTTTACTATGAACTCTGATACTAGGTTAGAATTGAAATATTTGTGGTATTTATCTCTTCCTTTTTTAGCTATTAATTTTCTTAACTTTTCATCTTTGCTTATTTTCATAATTTTTTCAGATAAATCTGAAATATTTTTATAGAAAACCATTTCGGTCTTATCAAAAAAATCATTATAGCAAGTTTTTTCATCTATAAGAGTAACTAAACCATTGCCAATTATCTGAGCAATTCTATCACTACTATAATATTTTATTGGATCTCCCCTACTCAAATTTAAACCCATTTTTGCATTAGAAATTACTTTAAAAAATTGATCAGCCCAAATAGGTTGTATTTGATTTACTCCATATAAGTCGAATTTAACACTCTGAGAACTATATAATAATTTATTAATAAATAGCTCTCTATCATCAGAATTTCTAGATTTTAATTTTCCTCTATGTACACCATGACTTAAAGCAAAAAAAACATCTACACTACATTCATTTTTATAGTTTTCGAGAGTTTCAAAAGATTGATCAGTTGGATTTGGTATAAAAAAATTTTTTGTTTTTTTTGATAAAAAATTAAGCGCATCAGGACTTGTTGTTATAAAATTAGAATCAACAAATTTACTTTTATCTAATATTCTTTTTTTATTTTTATTATAATCTGGACCATATTTGTTAAGAGGATCCAAAAACCATTGAGAAATTTTTAAGTGGGGATATTCATCTTTTAGATTACCCAATGTATCTGTTTCAATTAAATCAGCATGACCCAATACAATCATATCAGGTTTAAAATTGTGACAAGTTTTATGTAATTTTTCATTAAGAGATTTTCCACCAGTTATATCTTTGTAGGATTTGTAATGTTTTTGTATATCTCTATCACTAAACTCAAGTACTGTGTGACCAGATCTAATAAATCCATTGTTCAATCTTCTTCCAGTGTTAAAAAAAAGCCTACCATTGTGTCTTTCATTAAAGTTAGTTACATGAATAATTCTTATAGGTTTAAGAGGTTTTTTGAGATAAATATTTTTTGAAATTAATATTTCACCTCTTAGTTTATCCAATAATCTTGTAACATGTCTATGTGTTAAATAAAAATTTTCATGAGATCGTTTTTGAAGCTCCGATCGAACTCTAGAATTTTTAATTAGATTATCAATTTCTTTGTAAAGACTTACTGAATTTAATTTTTTTAAAATTATAGCATTAGTGATCGTTTCAGGTAAACCACCTTTATTGCTAATTATAACTGCACATCCATTTGCAGAAGCTTCAAGGCTCGTTCTTCCAAATGGCTCATCCCATCTTGAACAAACAATGGCAATACTGGTTTTTTTATAGATTTTCAAAACTTTTTCATGATTTACAAAACCTAAATTAATCAACCTTTCATGCTTAAATTCCAACTGATCTCTGGGTTCGTCACCTATAACTATAGATTTCCAGTTTTTATTTTTCTTAAGGATTTTAATTACAGCATTACCAAATATATCGTAGCCTTTTGCTCTATTAAGTTTTCCAACGAATGTTATAATATTTTTTTTATCATTAACTTTAAATTTATTTTTTTTTGCAGATTGATTAATAACAATTAGCTTTTCGCTATTGACATAATCAAAATGCATTCCCTGAAGAAATCTTTTCTTGGACCAGTTACTATTAAAAATTACTTTGTGACAATTATTAATTAAATAAGTTCGATCGCTAATTGACTTAGATCCAGTCATTGTTAAAGGATCATTATGAAAATAAAAAGTATAAATTTTATTATTAAGTTTATCTTTTAATAATTTTAGATAAAATGGCCTATTATGTAATTCTATTAAATTGGAATTGTTTTTAATTTCATATTTAATAAATTCGTTTACATAAGCTTTGTTTTGTCCTTGAAAAATTTTTTTTGTAATTGGGATATTTTTATATTTTAAATTAAACTTTTTTTTATACTCAGTATTTCCAAATATAGTTATGCTTTTTTTAAACTTACTTATTTTAGAGGTGTCTTTAACAAATAAAGAAACTGCACCTGCATAATTTGGAGAAAAATTTTCTTTAAATGGTAATAAGATTGAAATTTTCATTTTTTATTTTATTTCTTAATATATAATTTTTCTTAAGTTTATATTCATTTTTCATAGCTTCATTTTTATTTTTGTATTTTTTGTAATAAATTAATTTCCATTTTCTTCCTCTGGTAAATTTTGCACCTTTAGAGGTATTATGTAAATTTAATCTATTTTTTAAATTATTTGTATACCCAACATAAGATATTGTTTTATTTTTGGCCTTTGATCCAATCATATACACAAAGAAGGTCATATTGGCGGTCCCTAGGGGAATCGAACCCCTCTTTCATGGATGAAAACCATGTGTCCTAACCGATAGACGAAGGGACCAAAGCAAGGTCTTTTATTGCAATTATTAATATTAATCAAGTGATAGGTACCTCTTTTTTTATAACATTAACCATAGAGTTTTTTTTTGTAACAAATGTTTGGGTAACATATTTACCGTTAATTATTTTAACTCCACTAACTAAATCGCCAGAGGTAATTCCTGTAGCACAAAAAATCGACTCTCCTTTAACAATATCATTTAAATTATATTTTTTGGTTAAATCTTCAATGCCCATTTGTAATGCTCTTTTTTTATCTTCATCTTTTTCAAACAAAAACCTTCCTTGAAACTTGCAATTAAATGCATCTAAAGCACATGCTGCTAATACACCTTCTGGACCACCTCCAATTCCAAGAAATATATCTATATTGTGTTTTTTATCTGTTACCAAAAGAGCTCCAGAAACATCACCATCAGATATTAATTTTAAATTAACTTTTAATTCTTTTAGTTTATCAATTATTTTTCTATGTCTTGGTCTATCTAATAAACAAGCGGTTAATTTTGTAATGTCTTTATTTTTTGCATCAGCGATATTTTTAATATTTTTTTCTATTGAAAAATCTAAATCTGTTGCATCGGTGGGCACATCATTACCCACAGCAATTTTATCCATATATGTTTCAGGTGCGTTAAATAAGTTTCCTTTTAAAGATAATGACATAACTGACAATGCACCTGGTAAATTTTTTGCTGCAAAATTAGTACCCTCCAAAGGATCAACAGCAATATCAATTTCAGGTCCATTTCCTGTTCCAAGTTTTTCACCAATATAAAGCATTGGAGCCTTGTCTAGTTCTCCTTCACCAATAACTACAGTGCCATTTATATCTAGTTTATTTAAATTTTTTCTCATAGCATCGGTAGCGGCTTTGTCAGCAATTACTTTATCATTTTTTCCTATGTATTTATGACAAGCTACAGCTGCGTATGATGTTATTTCAATCAACTTATCAATTAATTGTTTGTTTAAATTCACTATTAAATTTTTACTATAGTATCATTTTTTATTGAATTCAATTTTGCTTCAAACTCGCTTAATCTTTTCCATACAGATATTAATTCAACTATAGTTGACCAGCTTCTGACTAAATATTGTAATGATCCTTCAACTCTACCAAAAGCTCTTGTAATTTGTTGAACAAAACCTAATGTAATAGCACCAGTAACTATTGTTGGTGCTAACGCTAAGTATGGAACTATAACCATACCTTGAAAATAACTCCATTTAACAGTGTTAAAGTATAAATAATGAAAATAAGATTTGTAATGTATGCCTCTAACTCGATTATATAACTGACCTATAGTCGGAGGTGCAGCTCGTATAGGATCATCTTCGCCATGAACTAGTTCCTTCCTATATCCAGCTTCCTCTTTTTGAATATCATACTCTATTCCTGGTAGTTTAATACCAACTGCTGCTAAAATTATAGTTCCTCCTAATGCAGAAATTATAGCAACCCATACTAAAGCATGATCAACTTGCCCTATCCAAGGCAATACATCAATTTGTTTAGATAAGCCCCATAGTATAGGAGTAAATGCTATTAAAGTCATAATGCTATCTAGCAATCCAGTACCCAAACCTTCCATTATTCTTGCAAATTTTAAAGTATCCTCCTGAACTCTTTGAGAAGCACCTTCCGTTAATCGAGCTTTTAACCATTGTTCATGATAGTGATTAGCCATTGCAGTCCTCCATCTAAAAACCCAATGACTAGTAAAGAATCCTGTAAAAACAGCAATTAAAATCCAAAGAGCTGCTATTTTAGCAAATGTAAAAAGATAACCAATGAATTCAGCTTCAGATACTGAATTTGGTGTTGTCAATGCTTTTTGTAAAGTGTCATAAAAATCTCCAAACCACTCATTAATCTTAACATCTAACTGAACTTGATACCAAGTAGATACTAAAATGAATATTGAACCAAATATACTCCAAGGAAACCACTGTTTTTGAGTAAAAAATTTAAACATTAAATTTATTATTTAGTAAAATTATCTGAATAAGATTTTTTTACCAATTTTCTTTCTTTAGGCTCGATAATTTCATAATTAATTTTATTTTTCTTAGCATATTCAATAGCCATATTTTTATCAGAAAATTCAAGTTTTATTTCACCTAATGTATCTGTTGAGCTTTCCCAGCCCATTAAAGGGTTAATGCCAGTATCATTGGTAAAAAATTCTAAAAACCATTTATCAGAATTTTTATTTCCAGATTGCATTGCAGATTTAGATGGTTTGTATATTTTTGCTTTTTTCATATTTTATAATGGTCGGGGCGGCAGGATTTGAACCTGCGACCCTCTGGTCCCAAACCAGATGCGCTACCAGGCTGCGCTACGCCCCGATTGGGTTACTAATACAATAGTTGCTAATATTTTCAATGTATAAAGAGGTTCAAAATGAAAGTAATTTGTTAAGAATCTGTTATATAAGACTATATGCAAATAAAATGTCCTAATTGCAATAAGTCATTCAACGTAAATGACAACATGATACCTTCTAAAGGACGATTACTTCAATGTGGTAGTTGTGGCAATAAATGGTTTTTTAAAAAAAAAGTGATAAAAACTTTCAGTCCTGAAAAGCCAATGAATACTCTTTCAGAAAAAAATATATCTGAAAATAAAAATTTTGAAAATGAAGCTAATACAATAATTGATAAAAAAGTTATTAAAATAGACAAAAAAAAGAAAATTAATTATATTAATTTATTTTTTGTAATTATTATTTCATTTATATCGCTAGTAATTTTGCTTGATACTTTTAAATCACAAATTTCAAATTTTTTTCCAGGTATTAATGTAATTCTAGATAATCTCTATGAAACAATTAAAGATATAAACTTATTTTTTAAAGATTTAATTAGATAGTAATGTTAAGATATCTTTCATCACCGTTTAAATGGTTTTTTAAGTTAGAAGCTGCTAGTGGTCTAATTTTATTAATAAGTGCAATTATTGCTTTAATTATAAGTAATTCCATCTATTCTAATATCTACTTTGATTCACTTAATGAATATCTTTTTATAGGAATAAATAATTTTGGTTTAAAATTAAGTGTTCTTCATTGGATAAATGATGCGCTGATGGCTATTTTTTTTTTCTTTGTTACTTTAGAAATTAAAAGAGAATTTATTCAAGGTGAATTATCCTCTGTAAAACAAGCAATACTTCCTATTGTTGGTGCTGTAGGCGGTATGCTTGTACCAGCACTTATTTATATATATATTAACTATGAAACGCCTGGAACATTAAATGGCTGGGCAATACCATCAGCTACAGATATAGCATTTTCAATTGGGATCTTATCCTTGCTGGGTTCTAGAGTACCTATATCACTAAAAGTTTTTTTAACAGCTTTAGCTATTATTGATGACCTTGGTGCAATTATAATAATAGCATTTTTTTATACTGGTGATTTAAATATTCATTACTTATCATTAATAATTGCCACATTTATAATTTTAGTTATTTTAAATAGATTTGGTGTGAAAAAATTTTTACCATATTTAATAGTTGGTATATTTTTATGGTATTTTACTTATGAATCGGGAATACATGCTACAATAGCAGGTGTATTGTTGGCTTGCTCTGTCCCTCATAGAAAAAAAGATCATGATTTTTCTCTACTTACTAAAATTGAACACTCAATAAGTCCATATGTAGCTTTTGGTATAATGCCATTGTTTGCTTTTGCAAATGCAGGAGTGTCACTCAATGGATTGACATTTGCATCGCTATTAGCACCAGTGCCTCTAGGAATATTACTTGGATTGTTTATTGGCAAACAATTCGGAGTTTTTATTTTTTCTTACGTTTCTATAAAAGCAGGCTTTGCTCAAATGCCAAATAATGCGAATTGGGTCAGTTTTTATGGTGTTGGAGTGTTAACAGGCATTGGATTTACTATGAGTTTATTTGTTGGTAATTTAGCATTTGTTGAAAATTCTCAATACATAGATGGAGTAAAAATAGGTGTTTTAAGTGGGTCATTATTATCCACTATATTTGGATATTTTTTGTTATTACTTTATCCAAATAAATCTAAATAATGAAAATTAAATTTTTTTCTAAATTAACTATTCTATTATTATTAATTATGTCCATATTTACAAATTTAACTAGTGCAAATTATGATAAAGTTTTTTTTGATCACACAATTAAATCTATAGATGGTCATATAATTGAATTAAGCAAGTATAAAAATAAAGTTGTTTTACTAGTTAATGTCGCAAGTTATTGTGGTTTTACTAAACAGTATGAAGGTTTACAAAATTTATGGGACAATTACAAAGAAAAAGGTCTAGTTGTTATTGGAGTTCCATCAAAAACTTTTGGACAAGAAAAAGAAAATGAAGATCAAGTAAAAGAATTTTGTAAAGTGAATTTTAATATTACATTCCCTCTAACCTCAATTTACGATGTTAAAGGTGATAATGCCCACGATATATACAAATGGGCTAAAAAAAATTATGGAAAAAGCTCAGTTCCTAAATGGAATTTTCATAAAATACTAATAAACAGAAATGGCAAAATTGAAGATACATTTGCTGCTTTTACTAATCCAAATTCTTCAAAAATTAAAAAAATAATAGAAGAAGCTCTATATAGATAAAGTTAAACCATCGTAAGCTGGCATTACATTATATGGTAGTTTTTTTTTTAATTTTACGTAGTCCATTTCATTATTAAGATTTGTTAATAATGTTTTTTTGGGTTTAATTATTTTAATTAAATTTAATACGTCATTTAAATTAAAATGAGAATAATGTTTTTCGTACCTTAAACAATCTACAATGAAATACTTTAAGTTTTTAAAATAATATAAATCTTTTTTATAAATTCTACTAACATCGCTGGCGTATGCACATTTATTATTTATAATATAAGAAATGCTTTTTATTTTACCATGTTGAACTGGAATACTTTTTATAATTATTTTTTCATTAAAATCATTAAAAACATGTAATTTTTTTAAACTATTAATTTTAAGAATTGGCGGATATTCTGATACATTTTTAAAGCAGTATTTAAAAGAAGATAAAAGGTATTTTTTTGTTTTCTTGTCAGCAAAAACAGTGATTCTACGTCTGTTTTTTAAATAAAAAAATCTTAAATCATTTATACCATGTGTTTGGTCAGCATGCTCGTGTGTATAGAAAACATTATCAATATTTTTTATTTTATTTTTAAATAACTGAGCTTTCATATCTGGCGAAGTATCAATTAATATATTTCTTTTTTTACTAGTAATTATTCCTGAGCATCTTGTTCTATAATTTTTTTTATTCATTGGATCACAAGCTCCAAAGTATCCATCAATTCTTGGTACACCCAATGAGTATCCGCAACCTAATATTGTAAATTTTAAAGACATTAATTAAAAAATAATTTGTTAAAGTTATTTGATGTAATTAAATCTAATTTTTTAACTTCTGTATTTTTAAGTTCAGAAAGTTTTTTTAGCGTAAAATGAATATAACTAGGTTCGTTTTTTTTTCCTCTCATTGGAATAGGTGATAAAAATGGACTATCTGTTTCAATTAACAATTTATCTAATGGAATGTCTTTAAATGTATTTTGTAAACTTATGCTATTTTTAAAAGTTATAATTCCACTTGCTGAAAAAAAACTATTAAAATTCATTATTTTTTTGGCAAATTCAGTTGACCCTGTAAAACAGTGCATTAAAATTTTTAAATTTTTATCCTTATATTCGTTTAAAATTTGAAATGTTTCATTTTCGGCATTTCTAGAATGAATAATTAATGGAATGTCTAATTCCAGGGCTGCATCTATATGGCTTACAAAACTATTTAACTGAGTTTTTTTATCGCTATTATTGTAATATAAATCTAAACCTGTCTCACCTACGCCAATTATTTTGTTATTAACTTTAACTTTGCCTATTATATCTTTGGTAATAACATTATGTTTGTTGGTTTCATGTGGGTGTATACCATAAGTGCCAAAAATCATTGGATCAAACTTAACTATTTCAAGAATGTTTTTGTATGAAATTTCTGTTGTACATATGGTTAAAAGTTTTTCTATTCCTACCTTTTTAGATCTATCAATAACATCTCTTAAATTGCTCATTAAAGGTTCATGATCTAAGTGGCAGTGCGAATCAATCATTATTTTCAACTTTTTTAAATAAAATTCCAATTTTTAATAATTTTGAATTTGGAATTAAACTTTCATTATTTACTATGCTATTAAAATCAATTTCATTTTCTTTTATTCCAAATATATTTAATGATTTTAGAGCACTGCTTGGAATTATTGGATATAATAGAATTGATAATTTTCTAATTAGTTCTAAAGAAACATAATTAATGGTATTTAATCTTTTCAAATCGGATTTTTTCTTCCATGGTTCTTGATCATTAAAATATTTATTTGCTGCAAACAAATTATCAACTATGAAACTTACATAGGAATTTACATTTTGATTATCTATATAAGAAATTAAATTCTTATAATTTTGCTGAAATTTATTCAAAACATTAAGATCATCTTCAGAAAATTTATCAATTTTAGGTACTTTAAAACTAGAATTCTTTTCAATAAAAGAAATAACTCTTTGACATAAATTTCCATAATTATTAGCTAAATCACTATTTATGCAATTCTCTAATTTTTCTTTAGATATGTTTCCATCATTTCCAAATGATACTTCTTTGATTAAATAATACCTTAAAGGGTCAATGCCGTATTTATCAATTACTTCAATTGGATCTAAAATATTTCCTTTAGATTTAGACATTTTTTCATCACCAGATAATATCCAACCATGTCCATAAACTCTTTTGGGTGGTGCGATATTTGACGCTAACAAAAAAGCTGGCCAATAAACAGCGTGAAATCTTAAAATATCTTTTCCAATAAGATGTAAGTCTGCAGGCCAGAAATTTTTATAAAGAATATCATTTTGATTTGGATAATTAAGAGCACTAATATAATTTGTTAAAGCATCTAGCCAGACATATATAACATGATCATTGTTTGATGGAACTTTAATACCCCAGGAAAATGATTTTCTACTAACAGAAAGATCTTTTAATCCACTTTTAACAAAGCTTATCACTTCATTTTTTCTGCTTTCAGGCAAAATGAACTTTGGATTTTTTTTATAAAAATCAAGTAATGGTTTTTCCCATTTAGAAAGTCTAAAGAAATATGACTCCTCCTCAACCCATTCAACCTCAGATCCTGAATTTGTAGCAATTTTTTTTCCGTCTAATTCTTGAATTTCATTTTCAGCATAAAAAGCTTCATCTGATACAGAGTACCATCCTGAATATTTAGATAGATAAATCTCTTTATTATTTTCAAGTTTGTCCCAAAGGTGAGATGCTGATTTTAAGTGTCTAGACTCAGTAGTTCTGATAAAGTCATTATTTGATAGGTTTAGAGTTTTAGATAATTTTCTAAAATTTTCACTTATTTCATCGCAAAATGATTGTGGATCTTTATTCTTTTCTTTAGCTGCTCTCTGAATTTTTTGACCGTGTTCATCAGTTCCGGTTAAAAAAAAAACATTAAATCCTTGTATTCTCTTAAATCTAGCAAAAAAATCTGCAAGTATACTTGAATATGCATGTCCCATATGAGGTTTTGCAGATGGATAATATATTGGTGTTGTAATATAATAATTTTTACCCATAAGAAGTTACCGACTCAAATTCAATTAATATAGACTCCAGATCTAAGTTATATCTTTTATGAAGGTTTATTTTTTTTACTAGTGATTTATACAAATCAAAATATTTATTTTTATTATTATTATTATTAAATATTTTTTTGTGAAAATAAATTTGAAAAAAATTAATTATGTTATCATTAATATACTTATTATTTTTTAAAATATTAGATTCTGATATAATTTTTAAAAAATTTTCAATTTCAATATTTTCAAATTCGATCTTTTTATCATTACAAAAATTGTAAAAATCTATAACCTCACCTGGAGTGTTGTAAAAATTAATAAAATCATTATTAAAGTTTATACTTGGAATTAAATGATTTAGTATTTTATTAGATTCAATATTATTTAAAAAAATCTTATAAATTATACATCTAGATTTAATAGTTTCTAATATTTTTTTCCTTGAATTATGAATTAATATAAAGGATAAATTTTCTGTTTTATCCTCTAATACCTTCAGTAATGAATTAGCTGAATTTAAATTTAAACATTCTGCGTTATTAATTAATACAAATCTAATTTTATTATTAAAAGATGATTTGTTTACAAAATTAAACATTTCCCTTATTTGCGTAATATCGATAATTTGTTTGCCTTCTTTTAAATCAACAATATAACAATTTGGATGAACATATTTTGATACAAGTTCATATGATCTATTACTGTTTTGTATTTCTTTATCTAAATAATTGTAATTATCATTTTCATTCTTTGACAAAATATAATTTATTAAATGAAAAGCAAAAGTATTTTTACCAATACCTTTTTTACCGTAAAGCAAAATTCTACTAGGAAAAGTATTATTTTCATAACATTTTTTAAGTTCGTCAAATTCTTTATTGAAACCAAATAACTTAATTTGATTTATGGGGTTGTAATTATTTATCATAATATTTTTTTAATTGTGTTGATTAATAATTTTTTATTATCTGCTATACTATTATTTGAGTTTACTATTATATATTTTCGATTATTTTTTGATATCTTTTTAAAGCCCTTTTGAACTTTATTATAAAAAGAAAAAGCAAATTTATCATATTTGTTTTTATTTACTCTTTTTTTAAGTCTTAATTTTAAATTATTTTTATTGACTAAATTTAAAAATGTTAAATCGGGTTTAATATTTCCAAGTATAAATTTGTTAATTTTCAATATTAAAGATTTATTAATACCCATGCCATAATGTTGATATGCTATAGTAGAATCAATAAATCTATCAATTAATATAATTTTTTTTTTATAGTTTTTTTTAATTAATTTTTCATAATTTTCTGATCTTGACGCTAGGTACAGTAATAAATCAGTTTTATAATTTAAATTAGATTTATTATTAAGTATAAATTTTCTTATTTTTTCTGAGTTTTTACTACCACCAGGTTCTCTAAATTTGATAAAAATTTTTTTTTTTTTTTTTAAATATTTAGATAAAAGGTTTATTAAGGTAGTTTTTCCCGATCCCTCTATACCTTCAAAAACTATAATCGGATTATTAGACATCACCCCAAATAAGGAAATTTATTGATTTTAATAATCTAGAAAATATATTTAATTTTCCAACATCTTCTAAGGCAAATACATCATGTTCTTCTACTAGATTATCTTTATAAAAAATTTTGTATATTCCAATTTTATCATCTTTTTTTATAGGTGCTTCTATAGGTCCATCGTAATTTAATAAAACTTTTAAATACTTTTTTCTTGCTTTTGGAATAGTTTTATAAATATCATCTTTAATATAAGATTTAACTTTATTTTTTTTTCCTAACCAAACATCTAGTTCAATTGTATCTTTAGATGAATTATAGATTTCTATAAGATCAAAATTAGTTATTCCATAGGTTAAAAGTTTTGCAGTTTCTTTAGATCTAGAGCTTTTATTTTCGTAGCCACTTCCAACAGCTATTAGTCTTCTATTATTTCTTTTCATAGAGGCGGCTAAGGAATATTTTTCTGCTGAAAGATATCCGGTCTTGATTCCATCTACTCCCATATTTTTGTAAAGCAAAGGATTTCTATTACCTTGAGTAATAGGATCCCCTCCAGTTCTATCCCAAGTAAATTCTTTTTCTTCAAAATACTTGTAATATTCTGGATAATTTTTTATTAAATAGTTGGACATTATTAAAATATCTCTGACAGTAGAATAATTATAGGCAGAAGTAATACCAGATGAATTACTGAAATTAGTATTCATCATTCCAATTTCCTTAGCTTTTGAAGTCATCATTATTGCAAATTCTTCTTCAGTTCCAGCAATACCCTCTGCTAAGGCAATGCAAGCATCATTACCCGAAGCAACAATAATACCTCTTAATAAATCTTCTACACTAACTTGGTCATTTACCATTATAAACATGGATGAATATCCTGCCTGAGACCATCTCCAAGCATTTTCAGATACGAAAAATTTATCATCTAAACTTAAGTCGCCTTTTTGCAATAATTCAAAAGTAATAATTGAAGTCATTATTTTGGTCATAGACGCTGGAAAAATTTTTGTGTCAGCATCTTTTTCATACAGTATTTCACCAGAGTGAAAATCTTGAAGAATTGCTGTTTTTGCTTTTACATCAAATTGTGCATTAACACTAAAAACAAACGATATAAAATAAAATAAAGTACTAGCTATAAAGACATTTCTCATTTTTTAATTATTTCTATATTTTCAAATTCAAGATCACTTACAATATTATACGCACTTTTCAAATCATTTATATTTTTATATGGACCAACAAAAACTCTAAAACTATTATTAGAAACTTTAGATATTTTAACATTTTTTATTTTTAATTCATCAATAATTCGTTTTTTCATTGTTTTCGCTGAGTCTATAAAATAAAAATCAGCAATTTTGATAATATATTTAAACTGATTTATGTCTTTATCTTTAGATTTTTTTTTATTTTTTATTTCAAGACTAGTAGAATTAAGATCATTAATACTTATACCTTCAACAGGAGCCTTTTCAGCAACTTCTTTTTCCTCATCAAAAGTTTTAGCTTTTTTTGCTACAAAAGAATTATTACTAACTAAAGAAATAATTTCTACATAAGGTTCATCAACATTTAAATCAATTTCTGTAGAAATTCTTCTCGATATTACTGAATTATAAAAATTAGGGTATTTAGCATTATTGCCAACTTTAGCTATAATATTTTTTCCATTTAATAGATTGGTAATTTTTACTGTTGAACCATATTTTAAATTTCTTTGAAATAATATTAAAGATCTTTCATCAATTTTTTTAGATACATAATTATTAACATTTAGAGATTCATCATAAACAAGAGCAAAACCTTTATTTGAAAATTTAGTTTCTGATATAACTAAGTCTTTTTTATAATCTACTGGTGCAACGCAAGATACAATGAAAAACAATAAAAAAATTA
Organism: uncultured Pelagibacteraceae bacterium; assembly: GCA_902550285.1. Classification (GTDB taxonomy): domain Bacteria; phylum Pseudomonadota; class Alphaproteobacteria; order Pelagibacterales; family Pelagibacteraceae; genus Pelagibacter. The sequence goes on from CACCYQ010000004.1 coordinate 15,002, forward strand.
AATATTTAAAGTTCATTTTTTAATTTATCTTTTAATGTACAGACTGCGAGAGCAAATCTAAGCGATCTATTCCATTTTAATATTAATTCATAATTGTCAAAAACTATGTAAGCAGGTGAAAAATTACTTGCATCATCGACTATATCTTTATCAGGGGTAACGATTGCTGAGTATAAATTTTCATCAATATTTATATTGTTTTTTATATATTTTTTAAAGTATTTTAGTTTTTTTTTGTTTTTAATTTTTTTTGCCGATGTGTTTAAAAATTTTATTGGTATATTTTCTTTTAAATCAATAGAAACAAAACAAGGTGAGTATTTTTTCCAACCAATTAATTTCATATAGTTAGCAGCGGAAGCAAAAGAATCTTTTAATGATTTTAATTCAATTTTATTATTATTATCATAGTCAACAGCATATTTTTCAATAGTTGATGGCATAAATTGAAAATTTCCAAATGCGCCTGCCCAAGAACCATATAAAATATTATGATTAACTATATTATTATCAATTAATTTTAATATTGTAATAAGTTCATTGGTAAAAAAAACGCTTCTTCTTTTATCATAACTCAATGTTGCTAGAGACGATATGATATCCATTTTTCCTAAATACTTACCATAGTTTGTTTCAATGCCCATTAATGCTATTAACAATTCTTTTTCTACATTAAATTCTTCATCAACTTGATTTATTAATTTTTTATTTTTATTATATAGGTTGATTCCTTTGTTTAATTTTTTATTAGAAGCCCTCTTGCTTATATATGTTATTGTATCCTCATAAAATTCTGGTTGAAACCTGTCGTACTCAATAACTTTTGGCAAATAACTGGCATCCTCCAATACGACATCTAATGTTTTTTGTGATATCCCTTTTTTTAATGCATATAATTTAAAATTTTTTAACCAGCTTTCGAATTCGATATTGTTGGCAAATGAAGTTGAAGTGTTAAGTATTAAATATAGGATAAAAAATAAATTAATTATTTTCATATAAATCTTTTAAATAAATAAATACAGCAGTCCATATTAAAATAAAACCAATAAACTTATCAGTTGAAAATGGTTCGTTATAATAAAAAAATCCTAACAAAAACTGCGCTGTAGGCGTAATAAAGAAAATCATACCTGAGGGACCAAGGCCAGAAAATTCCACTCCTTTAACATATAAAAAAAGTGGTATTACCGTCATAGGACCTGCTAAAAATAACAAAAACATCAGAGATGTATCGGAGAATGAAAAATCACTTAAATTATTAATAAAAATTAAATAGTAAATTATTAAAGCCAAAGGTAAAAAAAATAAACTTTCGATAAATAAACCCACATCTGTGTCCACATTAATTTTTTTTCTTAATAAATTATATACACTCCAAAGCACAGCAACGGTTAATCCTATCCATGGCAGGGTTTTAAAATTAATTAATAAATAAATGGTTGAGATGATTACTAAAATTAGAGAAATTATTCTTTTTTTATTTAGTTTTTCATTAAAAAATAAGTATCCAAAAAATACGCTTATTATTGGAAATATGAAGTAACCAAAACTTGCATCAATAATTCTATTTGTTTCAACAGCATAAATCCAAACTGTCCAGTTTGCAAAAATTAATATACTTGTAATAGTTAAAATTGGTAAATTTTTTTTCTTATATATTGTGGTTTTTAATAAATTCCATTTTTTGAAATAAAAAGTTGTTATAAATAAAATTAAAAATGTCCAAATACATCTATGCACAACAACTTCTAATGTTCCAACAAAACTTATAAATTGAAAATAATAGGTGCCTAAAACACCCCACCAAAGCGATCCTGAAGTAGATAAAACAATACCTTTGTTGAATTTTTTCATAGCTTTAATTTTATAATAATATGAGTTTTAAAATTTAAAAGAAACTAACTCTTTTTTTTGTTGAAATAAATTAATATCATTATAAACACTCATTTACGGAAGGATGGCTGAGCGGTTGAAAGCACCGGTCTTGAAAACCGGCAAAGGGGCAACTCTTTCCTGGGTTCGAATCCCAGTCCTTCCGCCATTATTTTATATTAAATTTTTGAAACAGTTTAATTATTGTATTAGTTTTTATCTTTAAATTCATATTGGAATCTCTATTTAACTTAAAAAGTGTTTCATCGTCTAAATTAACTAATTCATCTAATTGAATTAATTGTTTTTCATCAATTGAATTTATTACTTTTTTTACAAAAGAACTAATCAAAACATCCATTTCCTTACTTCCACGATAATTGGATCTATATATAATTTTTTTTTTAAGTTCATTATTATTCATATCAAATAAATAAATTTTACTATAATTATACTCTATAATGAAAAGTATTGAATTTTTAAATAAAGATGTGTCTATTTTAAAAGGTATTGGAAGCAAAACATCCTCAATTCTTAAAAAGAAAAATATTAACAAAGTTTCAGATATATTATTAGATTTTCCTAGAGCTACTGTTGATAACATTACAAACTGTAAAATCAAAGAATTGCAAATTGGTAAAAATCATACAATCAATATAATTCCAAAAAAATATTCATTTCCCAGAATTAGAAACTTGCCATTTAAAGTCATTTGTGAAGACGAAACTGGAGAAATTGACTGTGTTTTTTTTAACTCATATGAAAAATATATTAGAAAAATTTTACCAATTAATATAAGCGTAAATATAACCGGTACAGTAAATTATTATAAAAAAAAATATCAAATAGTTAATCCAAAAGTTACTAGTTTAAATCAAAATCAAACAACTATTATTGAAAGTAAATACTCACTTACTGAAGGACTTAAACAGTCTAATTACAACAGAATAATAAATAATGTATTGTCTAAGCTTCCAGATTTAGATGAATGGTTAAGTGAAGAAGTATTAAAAAAGTTTAATAATGTTAGCTGGAAAGATTCTATACTAAAAATTCATAAAGCATCTAATATAGTTCCATATAATTCAAATTATTATAGAAGATTAGCCTATGATGAAATATTAGCTACATTTTTAATATCCTCACAAGTAAGAAAAAAGATAAATAAAGTTAAAAAAAAAATAAAAAAATTTAATTTAACAAAATGTAATGATGTTATTTCTAGTCTTAACTATAAATTAACAAACGATCAAATATATACTTTAAGTGAAATAAATAAAGATATTAGCTCTGAATATAAAATGTTCAGACTTTTACAGGGTGACGTTGGAAGTGGAAAAACTATAGTTTCTTTACTTTCAGCTTTAAATGTTACCGAAGCCGGATACCAAGTAGCCTTTATGGCACCTACTGAAATTTTAGCAAATCAGCATTATAATCTAGCAAAAAAACTATTAGGAAAATATTTATCAATTGAATTGATAACTGGGCACACTACCAATCAATTTAAAAAAAAAATACAAGAAAAAATTAATAATAAAGAAATTGATTTAGTGATTGGCACTCACTCTTTATTTCAAAAAAAAATGTTTTTTAATAATCTTGGATTAATAATAATCGATGAACAACATAAATTTGGTGTTAAACAAAGAAAAGCACTATCTGACAAAGGAGGATCAAATTGTGATGTTTTACTTTTATCAGCAACACCAATTCCAAGAACATTAATGATGACTATTTATGGTGACATGAATGTTTCAATAATAAATCAAAAACCAAAAAATAGAAAAGAGGTTATTACATATAGTAAATCAGAAAAAAAAATAAACGAAATATTAAGTTTTGCAAATAAGCAGATTAAAAACAATAATCAAATATTTTGGGTATGTCCATTAATTGAAGAGTCAAAAAAAGTAGATCATGAGTCTGCAATTAAAAAATATGAGTTTTTAAAAAAAAAATTTAAAGATAATGTTGATATAATTCATGGCTTAATTAAGGAAGAAAATAGAGAAATAATTTTAAAAAAATTCTTAAAAAATAAAATAAAAATTCTAGTTTCTACAACAGTGATAGAAGTTGGAATTGATTTTCCAAACGCAAGTTTAATTATTATTGAAAATGCAAATAAATTTGGTTTATCACAGCTACATCAATTAAGAGGGAGAGTTGGTAGAGGAACGGATCAATCATACTGTGTATTGATTTTTAAAAATAACTTATCCGAAAATGCAAAAAAAAGAATTAAAATTTTAAAAGAAACAACAGATGGCTTTAAAATTTCAAATGAAGATATGAAACTTAGAGGCTACGGTGATATTTTAGGATTTAAACAAAGCGGAGTAAAAAATTTTAAATTAGCCGACCCAATCTTGCATGAAGATTTATTTGAACTAGCTCAAAAAGAAATTAGTCGTATAGAAAATTCTGATGATGATTTAACAAGATATAAAACTTTAGTTAAATTATTTGACCATGCAGAGATAATCAATGATTTAGTTTAACGTTTTGATGAATCTGATGTACCAGCTGAGACAATAAATTTTGAAGCTTCTTCAAATGTCATATCTAGATAAATTAAATCTTTTTTTGGTATCATTAATAAAAAACCACTGGTTGGATTTGGAGTTGTGGGAACAAAAACATTTACCAAGTTTTTATTTGTTTTTTTATTGATTTCACCTTTATTATCTTTTGTTGCAAAACCAACCGCCCAAACACCTTTTCTAGGATACTCTATTAAAACTACACTTTTCTTTTTATTTTTAGATGGAGCAAAAGATTGTGTCATTTGTCCTATAGCTGAATATATAGTTCTCAAAATAGGAATTTTTTTGAACAAATCATTTACAATAATTAAAACCCTTTTTCCAATAAATGATAATGATAGACCTCCAACAATAATTATAAAAATAATAGATATTATAATTTCAAGACCAGGGATTGAAAAAGGTAAATAATTATTAGGATTTATTTCTTTTGGAATTAAATTTGATGAAATTGAAATAATAAAAATAGTTAAATATAGTGTAAATCCAATTGGAACAAGCACTACCACCCCTGCAATAAAATAATTTCTTAATCTTGTAATTATGGGTATTTTTTTTTTATTAGTTTTTGTCATAAAAAGTTATAAAATAACGTTTAAATAATTTAATTTTTAAAACATTACATAATGAGTTATCTATATTAAAGTATAATAAAAATGAATAGAAGAAATTTTATTAGTTTTGTTGGTTGTGGATGCCTTTCTTTAGGATTGTCAGCATGTACGAATGCACCAATTACTGATAGAAAACAGTTAAAACTTCTACCTGAATCTAAATTAAATGCACAAGCAGCTCAAATATACGAAAAAATAAAAAAGAAAGAAAAGTTAATAACAGAATCAAAATCTATAGATGAAATAAAAGAAATAGGAAAAAAAATAGAATACTCAATAGCTGAGTATTTTGAAAGATCAAATATTGAAGATCCAACAATTAATTTTGATTGGGAGTACATTTTAATTGATAACAAAAAAATTAAAAATGCTTGGTGTATGCCCGGTGGTAAAATAGCAGTTTATACAGGTATTCTCGACATAACAAAAAATACAAATGGTCTTGCTGCTGTGATGGGACATGAAATTGCACATGCTGTTGCAAAACATTCAGTCGAAAGAGCAAGCAGAGGTGTATTGATTAATATAGGAACAAAAATTATTGATATTACATCTGGAGGTAAACTATCACAGGTCAATAGAACTACGGGGATGGATACAGTCGGCATGTTGTCAAACATAGGATTAATGAATCCTTTTAATAGAAAGCAAGAAAGTGAAGCTGATTATTTAGGTTTGATTTTTTCATCTCTTTCTGGATTTGACATAAGAGAAACTGTTAAAGTTTGGGAAAGAATGCAAGAAGCAAACAAAGGTAAAGTTCCTCCTGAATTTTTAAGCACTCATCCATCACCAACAAACAGAATTAAAAAAATTGATGAATGGATGAATGATATAATAATTAAGTATCCACCAATATCATAAATGTTTGGTGAGCCGTGCTGGATTCGAACCAGCGACCCATTCCTTAAAAGGGAATTGCTCTACCAACTGAGCTAACGGCCCTAACAAGTAGGCTTTATAATTCTTTTTTTCATATAATCAACGATAAATAATTATAAAACATTAATGTATTTATCATGAAATTTAGAATAAGTGCCTCTTTCAATATTTTTTCTTATTTCAAACATTAGTTCTTGGTAAAAATTTACATTATGTAATGTTAATATCATAGAACCTAACATTTCATTTGTATTGAAAAGATGATTTATATAATTTTTAGAATATTTATATAAGTCAAATAATCCAGTATTTTGGTCTATTGGCTTGTTATCATATTTATATTTAGAATTTCTAATATTTATTCTTCCATTCCAAGTAAAAGCTAAACCAGTTCTTCCAGATCTAGTTGGTAATACGCAATCAAACATATCTATACCTCTTTTCACTGCTCCTAATATATCAGAAGGTGTACCTACACCCATCAAATATCTGGGTTTATCATTTGGCATATCATCAACTAAATTATCTAAAACTTCAAACATTTCGTTTTGAGATTCTCCAACAGCTAAGCCCCCAATTGCATATCCATCGAATCCAATCTTTATTAATTCATTTATAGATTTAGCCCTAAGATCATTAAATTTTCCACCTTGAATTATACCAAAAAGCGATTTATTTAAATTAGTTCCAAATGCTTTTTTAGATCTTTTTGCCCAATGCATCGATAACTCCATAGATTTTTCAATTTTTTTATAATCACTTGAATTTTTTGGACACTCATCCATTGCCATAACAATATCTGAGTTAAGTCCTTTTTGAATTTTAATACTTTCCTCAGGGCTTAGGATATATTTTTTTCCATCTATATGTGAATTGAATATTGCACCCTTTTCTCTATCTATTTTATTTAATTTAGATAGTGACATCACTTGAAAGCCTCCGGAGTCAGTTAGGACAGGTAATTTACAATTCATAAACGAGTGAATACCGCCAATTTTTTTAATTCTATCAACACCTGGTCTAATCATTAGATGATATGTATTTGAAAGAATTATTTGAGTACCTGTTTTTAATATATCGTTAATAAAGGCACCTTTTATTGTAGCCTGAGTACCGACAGGCATAAATGCAGGAGTATTTATTTTACCTCTTGGGGTTTTGATAATGCCTAATCTAGCTTTATTATTTACTTCTAATAATTTAAATTTTATCTTTTTAGATGACATCAAATTTTAAATCTATTGAGATTTAAAACTTATTATTTTATCTGGATCAGTAACTGCACCATTATTTTGGCTGTCACCTTTTTTAATATTATCAACATATTCCATTCCTTCTAAAACTTTTCCGAAAACAGTGTACTGTCTATCTAAAAAAGGAGAAGGCTTAAAACAAATAAAAAACTGGCTGTTTGCACTGTTTGGATCTGAAGATCTTGCCATAGATAGAGTTCCTCTTTCATGAGGTAAATTATTAAACTCAGATTTTAAATCTGGAAGATTAGAACCACCCATTCCTGCTCTTCTTAAATCAAAATTTTTTGAATTAGTATTTCCAAATTTTACATCTCCTGTTTGAGCCATAAAACCATCAATAACTCTATGAAAAACCACTCCATCGTAAGATCCATCATCAGCCAGTTTTTTTATTCTTTCAACATGATTGGGAGCTTTATCTTGAAATAATTCAATTTTTACATCACCGTCTTTAAGTTTTAAAATCATTATATTCTCCTTTGCGTTTAAGTTTGAAATAAATAAAAATATTATAATTAATGAAAATTTAAATTTATCCATATTTTTCTTTTAATGCTTTAATGGTACTTTTAGTTGTAAATTTTTTTACATCTCCACCTAACTGAATAATTTCTTTAACAAATCTAGAAGAAATTATTTGGTTTTCAATGTCAGACATTAAAAAAATAGTTTCAATATTTTTATTTAATTTTCTATTCATTCCAAGTAGTTGAAATTCATATTCGAAGTCAGAAACAGCTCTTAAACCTCTTAATATAATTTTAGATTTATATTTTTTACACAAATCAGTGGTAAGGCTGCTAAAATTTACAATTTTTATCTTATTAGATTTAAATTTCATGTCAGAAAAAAGTGCTTTTTTTACAATTTGAGATCTTTCATGGATATCAAATAAGTAATTTTTTTGATCACCATTAGAAATTGCAATTATTATTTTGTCTAGAAATTTTAAACCCTTTTTAATAACATCAATATGACCATAAGTTATTGGATCAAATGTTCCTGGATAAATTGCAATATTTTTCATTATTTTAAATTATCATCTATTTTAATTGCAGAAACTACTTTTTCATCTCCAGATAACTTTATAATTCTTACTCCTTGAGTGTTTCTTTTTGCGATTCTTATTTCTTTAACTGCGCATCTTATTACTCTACCCTTGTTTGTTGAAATAAGTATATCGTCACCATTATTTACTGGAAAAGATGAAGCTACATTTCCGTTTCTTGAAGAGTTAATTATCCCAATAATTCCTTTTCCACCTCTATTTGTTACTCTGTATTCATAGTGAGAAGATCTTTTACCAAAACCATTTTCTGTTACTGACAGAATAAATTTTTCTTTAGCATCAAGTTCTGATTTATCAGGTTTTTTTAAATCTTTAGATTTTTTATCGTGATCAATTATTGAAAGTGAAACTATACTATCATTTTCATGTAAATTAATGCCTTTAATACCTTTTGAGGATCTACCTTTAAAAACTCTAAGTTTTTTTGACTCAAATCGAATACATTTACCATATTTTGTACTTAAAATTATATCTTGATCATCTTTACAGATCATAACACCAACAATTTTATCGTTGGCATCGAGTTTCATAGCAATTTTACCTGAAGTATTTATCGAAGAAAAATCATCTAAATTATTTTTTCTTATTTTTCCTTTTGCTGTAGCAAATATTATATGTAGGTTTTTAGTATTTTCACTTGAATCTGGGAATGGCATTATTGAGCTTATAGACTGATGGTTTTTCAAAGGTAATATATTGAATAAAGATTTACCTCTTGATGAAGAGCTACCTTCTGGAATTTTCCATGCTTTAAGTTTATAAGCTAAGCCTTGAGTAGAAAAAAACAATACAGAAGTGTGTGTGTTTACTGATAGTGTTTGAACAACCGAGTCTTCATCTCTGGTTTTAATTCCAGTTTTGCCTTTTCCACCTCTTTTTTGCAATTTGACACTACTTAATGATCCTCTTTTAATATAGCCCTGTAGCGTAATAGTTATTATCACTGACTCTTTTTGTATAGTTTCTTCAATATCATAATTAAGTACAGCATCAATTATTTCAGTTCTTCTTTTAACTGCAAATTTTTCTTTTATAGATTTAAGCTCATCACTTATTAATTTAAAAAGTTCTTTTTTAGAATTAAGAATTTTTTTATATCTAACAATTAAATCAGATAATTTTTTTATTTCTGTGTCAATTTCTAAAATTCCTAATGCTGTAAGTTTTTGCAATCTTAACTCAAGTATTGCTAAAACTTGTGATTCAGCAAAAGTGTAAGAAGTAACATTTTTTCCTTCAATTAATTTTATAGATTTAGTTGTTTTTGAAATTTTCCATTTTGTTTTTAACAGATGATTTTTTGCTTCTTCAGGGGTTTTTGATGATCTAATAATTTTAATTATTTTTTCTATGTTTTCGACTGAAACTGATAATCCAATCAATATGTGTGCTCTATCTTCGGCTTTTTTTAAATCAAATTTTGTTCTTTTTATTAATACTTCTTCTCTAAATTTTAAAAAATTTTCTAAAAAATCTTTTAAATTACAATTTTTTGGTTTGTTATCTACAATTGCTAAAGTATTAAAACCAAATGAACTTTCAATAGATGTATATTTATACAATTGTCTTTTTATAGTTTCTGGTTCAACATTTCTTCTCAGATCAATTGCTACACGAATACCCTCTCTATTAGACTCATCTCTAATATCGCTGATCCCTTCTATTTTTTTTTCCCGAATGAGTTCTACTATTTTTTCATTTAAACTAGATTTATTTACTTGGTATGGGATTGAACAAATAACAAGTCTATCCTTACCATTTTTTAAATTTTCAACTTTAATTTCGCCTCTAATTTTAAATGAACCTCTTCCAGTTTTATAACCTTGTTTAATTATATCTTTACCAATTATTATACCACCAGTTGGAAAATCTGGCCCAGGTATATGTTTCATTAGTTCATTTATTTTAATTTCTTTATTTTCTATTAGTGCAAGAGCTCCGTTTATGACTTCACCCAAATTGTGAGGAGGTATACTTGTTGCCATACCTACGGCTATGCCGCCAGCTCCATTTACAAGTAAATTGGGATATTGAGCTGGTAAAACAACAGGTTCTTTTTCTGTTTCGTCATAGTTGCTTTTAAATAAAACTGTATTTTTATCAATATCATCTAATAAAAATTGTGAAATTTTTGAAAGTCTAGTCTCTGTATATCTCATTGCAGCAGGAGGATCTCCGTCTATAGAACCAAAATTTCCCTGACCATCAATTAAAGGAAGGCTCATAGAAAATTCTTGAACCATTCTTACTAAAGCATCATATACAGCTTGATCACCATGGGGGTGGTATTTACCAATAACGTCACCAACAATTCTTGCAGATTTTCTGTATTGCTTAGACCAATCAAATCCTCCTTTATTCATGGCAAACAATATTCTTCTATGAACAGGTTTTAAACCATCTCTAACATCAGGTAATGCCCTGCTGATTATTACGCTCATAGCATAAGATAAATATGATGAACTCATTTCATCATACATTGATATCGATTTTATTTTATTTAGATTGTTGCCTTCAATTTTTTCCATAAAAATTAAAAAGGAATTTCGTCGTCCAAATCGTTTTGAGCTATGTCGTTATTTGAATCTATTTTTTTATTATCTTGAGATATAGAGGTTCCACTTTGACCGGGGCCTCCAAGCATTGTTAATGAAGAATTATAACCTTGTATTAAAATTTCAGTAGAATATTTATCTGTACCAGTTTTTTCATCTTTCCATTTACGTGTGCTTAATTGACCTTCTATATATACCTGTGAGCCTTTTTTTAAATATTGTTGCACTACATTTACTAATCCTTCATTAAAAACTACTATTCTATGCCATTCAGTTTTTTCCTTTTTTTCGCCTGTACTTTTGTCTTTCCATGATTGGCTTGTTGCAAGGCTTAATCTCGCGACATTTTTACCATTAACCATTTGTTTAATTTCCGGATCCGCTCCCAAACGACCAATTAATAATACTTTATTTAAACTTCCAGCCATAATATTTTATAAAATTGTAATGATTATTATTGAATTATAACACATTTTGTATTGAATATTAATTTTATTAATCTAAAGCAACTATAAATATGCTTAAAAAGATAGTTATTAAAGGGGCAAAAGAACACAATTTAAAGAATATCTCATTAGAGATTCCAAAAGACAAATTTATTGTGATTACAGGGCTTTCTGGGTCGGGAAAATCATCATTAGCTTTTGACACAATATATGCTGAAGGCCAACGTAGATATGTTGAAAGTTTGTCAGCTTATGCAAGACAATTTCTTGATAAAATGAAAAAACCAAACGTAGATTTAATTGAAGGATTAAGCCCAGCTATATCTATAGAACAAAAAAATACATCAAAAAATCCTAGATCAACAGTTGCTACTGTCACTGAAATATATGACTATATGAGAGTATTATATGCAAGAGCAGGAATACCATATTCACCATTTACTGGAAAAAAAATTGAATCACAAACTGTTAGTCAAATTGTAGATAAAATAAAAGAATTACCAAAAAAATCTACTATTTATTTATATTCACCTGTAGTTCGAGGTCGTAAAGGTGAATATAGAAAAGAAATCTTATCTTATAAAAAAAGAGGTTTTAGAAAAATTAAAATAGATAATAAATTATATGAAATTGATGATGTTCCAGAATTAAATAAAAAAGTAAAACATGATTTGTCAGTTTTAGTTGATCGTATAGTTATAAATTCATCTTTAGGAAATAGATTGGCAGAAAGTGTAGAAACTGCTGTAAATTTATCTAATGGATTATTATTTGTAGAGTATGAAAATGAAACATTGCCAAAAAAGTTTAGAAAAGTTGAAAAAATAATTTTCTCAACAAAGTTTGCGTGTCCAGAAAGTGGATTTACAATTGAAGAAATTGAGCCAAGACTTTTTTCATTTAATAGTCCATATGGAGCTTGTGAAGAATGTGATGGTATTGGTGTAAAACTAAACGTTGATCCAAATTTAGTTATTCCTAATGATAAAAAATCAATTGCTGATGGTGCAATTGTGCCTTGGGCAAAAACAACAACCTTGTACTATGCGCAAACTTTAGCCTCTATATCCAAACATTATGGTTTTTCTCTTGATAATAAATGGGAGAAATTGCCTAAAAAAATTAAAGATATAATTCTTTATGGATCAGATAATGAAGAAATAAAGTTTAGTTATGATGATGGATATGAAAAATATTCTCATAAAAAAACTTTTGAAGGAGTAATTAACAATCTAGAAAGAAGATACTTGGAAACTGACAGTGATTGGAAAAGAGAAGAAATTTCTCAATATCAATCTGATACTAAATGTGAAAAATGTAACGGTTATAGACTTAAAGATGAAGCATTGTGCGTTAAGATAGATAAATTAAATATAAGTGAAGTTACAGAAAAATCTATTTTAGACACAATATCATGGTTTAAGTCTCTTGAAAAAAAACTAGATAATAAACAACTTAAAATTGCTGAGCATATATTAAAGGAAATTAATGAAAGATTAGATTTTCTATTAAATGTAGGCTTAGATTATTTAACTCTTTCTAGAGAGTCAGGCACTTTATCTGGAGGAGAGTCGCAAAGAATCAGATTGGCATCACAAATTGGATCAGGACTTACTGGTGTATTATATGTTTTAGACGAACCATCTATTGGCCTTCATCAAAAAGATAATATAAAATTAATTAACGCATTAAAAAGATTGAGAGATTTAGGTAACACAGTAATTGTTGTTGAACACGATACTGAAACAATGGAAAATGCGGATCATATTATTGATTTAGGTCCAGAAGCAGGTAATAATGGAGGACAAATAGTTGTTGAAGGTAGTTTCGACGAAATTAAAAAAAATGAAAAAAGTATAACAGGTAAATATTTATCACATAAATATTTTATTCCCATTCCAAAAAATAGAAGATTGGCAAAAAATGGAAGATTTTTGGAAATTACAGGAGCTACTGGTAATAATCTCAGAAATGTTAATTTAAAAATTCCCTTAGGCAGTTTTACATGTGTTACAGGTGTTTCAGGTAGTGGAAAATCAACTATGATTTTACAAACTCTTTATAACGCATTAAACCTTACGCTTAATAACAATAAGTCGAGAAAAATACCAAAACCATTTAAAGGTTTTAAAGGAATTGAACTAATTGACAAGGTTATCGATATAGACCAATCTCCAATTGGTAGGACTCCAAGATCTAATCCGGCAACTTATACAGGTGCATTCGGACCTATACGAGATTGGTTTACTGGGCTTCCAGAATCTAAAAGTAGAGGTTATAAGCCAGGAAGATTTTCATTTAATGTAAAAGGTGGAAGATGCGAAGCTTGTGAAGGTGATGGTGTCATTACATATGAAATGCATTTTTTACCAGATGTATATGTGCAGTGTGATGAGTGCAAAGGATCAAGATATAATAGAGAAACTTTAGAAGTAAAATTTAAAGATAAAAGTATAGCGGATGTATTAAATATGACTGTTGATGAAGGTTGTGAATATTTTGAAAATATTTCAAATATAAGATCTAAGCTTTTAACTTTAAAAAAAGTTGGGCTTGGTTATATAAAAATTGGCCAGCAAGCCACTACATTATCCGGTGGTGAAGCTCAAAGAATTAAATTAGCAAAAGAACTATCTAAAAGATCGACAGGAAGAACTATGTATATATTGGATGAACCTACTACTGGTTTGCATCAACATGATATAAAAAAATTACTAGAAATATTGCATACTTTTGTAGCAACTGGGAACACTGTTGTTGTTATAGAGCATAATTTAGATGTGATAAAAACTGCTGATTATATAGTTGACATGGGCCCTGAAGGTGGAGTCAAGGGTGGTAATATCATCGCAGAAGGTAAACCTGAAGAGATATGTGATAATAAAATAAGCTACACTGGCGAGTATCTTAAACCTCTTTTGAATGGAAAATATAAAAAAATAGCTTAAATTACTCTTTTAATATAGTATTATCTAAGATTATGGGAAACTTTTTATCATCATTACCAAAAACTATCCATGCTTCAGCTATATTAGCAATAATACTTTTTTTATTTCTTTTTTTTGGAAACGGTGGTTTTGATTTCGATCTAATATTTTGGAGTTGGCTATTTAGATACTTTCATGTTTTAGCAGGTGTAATGTGGATAGGACTACTTTGGTATTTTAATTTTGTTCAGATTCCAAATATGCCTAAAATACCAGACGAACAAAAACCAGCTATTGGAAAAGTAATAGCGCCCGCAGCATTATTTTGGTTTAGATGGGCTGCACTTGCAACAATAGTTACTGGTTTAATAGTGGCATACTTAAGCGGTTATGTACATCAAGCTATGACTTTGGGAATTGGTACTGGTGGCGGTAAGTATACTGCTATAGGTATAGGAATGTGGCTTGGATTGATTATGGCTTTTAATGTTTGGTTTGTTATATGGCCAAATCAAAAGAAGGCTCTGGGTATTGTTGAATGTGATTCTGATCAAAAGGCAAAAGCTGCGAGGACAGCAATGCTATTTTCGAGAGCTAATACACTATTATCTTTACCTATGTTATTAACTATGGTTGCGGCTCAGAATTTATATTAGACTTATTCTCTTCTTTAACAATTGTATTGTGATTTACTTTTAGATAAACCAAAACTGGATTGGCAATATAAATTGATGAATAAGTACCTATTATAACACCGAGTATCATTGCTAGCGAAAAACCTTTTAATATTTCTCCGCCAAATAAATAAATTGATAATAAAGCTAATAATGTAGTGACTGAAGTTATTAAAGTTCTTGATAATGTTTCATTAATAGAAGTGTTAGTGAGATCAAATATTTTTACATCTATATATTTTTTTAAATTTTCTCTTACCCTATCGTATATGACCACAGTATCATTCATTGAATAGCCAACTATAGTTAGGACAGCAGCTATAATTGAAAGATTAATTTCTAAACTAAACAATGAGAAAAAACCCAATGTAATAAAGACATCATGAAATAATGCTATTATAGCACCAACACTAAACTGCCATTCAAATCTAATCCAAATATAAAAAAGCATAGCTGCTAAAGATAATGATATAGCTATAATTCCTGATTTAAGTAATTCAGCGCTTACTTTTGGTCCAACATTTTCAACTCTTCTAAAATCAAAAGTTTCTCCAATTTTATCAGATAATTTTGTCTTTAAATTAGATATGAATTTAGGATCATTTAAATTTTTTTTTTCAAATTTTACAATATAATCATTTTTTTTACCAAAATTTTTAATTGATACATCGCCAAGATCCAAACTATTAAAGGCACTTCTTAATTTAGAAATGTTTACAGTTTCATTAGATGTTCTTATTTCAATTAATGTACCACCCTTAAAATCAATTCCAAAATTCAATCCTTTAAAAAGCAATAATATCAATGAAAACAGTACTAGTATTGAAGATGCAATATTAAAAATTTTATAAAAACTGTTAAATTTTATATTTTTTTTTTCCATTATATTAATTTTTCTTTATCTTTATTCTTAGTAACATAAATTGCCGTCAATAACCTTGCCACAAAATAAACTGTAAATAAAGTGGTTAAAATTCCTGTTGCTAAGGTAACTGAAAAACCTTTTATTGGACCAGACCCCATAAAAAATAAAATAACAGCAGCTATTAGCGTTGTAATATTCGCATCCAATATTGTTGTTCTTGATTTGATATAACCGCTATCAAAAGCTATAATTTTATTTTTTTCATTACTAATTTCTTCCTTAATTCTTTCAAAAATTAATACATTTGCATCAACAGCCATTCCAACAGTTAATATAATTCCAGCAATACCAGGTAAAGTTAATGTAGCTTCAAATAAAGTTAATATGCCAATCAAAAATAGCAAATTACTAATTAATGCGAAATTAGCTATAATTCCGAATATTCTATATTTGTAAATCATATAAAAAATTACTAATAGAAATCCAATTATAAGTGAAAAGATTCCTGAGTTAATTGAATCCTGACCTAGATCAGGTCCCACTGTTCTTTCTTCAATAATATTCAATGGCGCTGGTAAAGCACCAGATCTTAGTAACAAAGCTAGGTCTGTAGCACTTTGAAATGTAAAGTCACCACTAATTTGTCCTGTACCTGTAACAATTGACTCTTGTATAGTTGGAGCACTTATAACTATACCGTCTAATACAATAGCTAATCTTTTGCCTACACCAGAAGTAGTTGCTTTACCAAATTTTTTAGCTCCTACCCTATCTAAAGTAAATAAAACTACGGTTTGATTGTTAAGAGTATCCATATGAGGTTTGGCATCCAATAAGTTTTCACCGCTTATAATAATTCTTTTGCTAACAACAACTTCATCAGAATCATCTTCACTGAAAAGCATTTCTGTACCAAAAGATTCTTCCTCGTTACTTGTTATAAACTGAAAAGTTAGGTTAGCAGTTTTTCCTAAGAGAGATTTAATTCTGTCGGGATTATCAAGACCAGGCAATTCAACAAGAATTCTGTCATTTCCTCTTTTTAAAATATTTGGTTCATTTGTTCCAATTTCGTCCACTCTTTTTCTTACTATTTCAATGGACTGATCAAGAGATGAATTTTTAATATTAATTATACCATGTTTTGATAAATTTAAAGAAAATTTATTTTCGGTATTGGTAAATTCAAACTGATGAGATTTAAAATCTTGGTAGTAAGGATTAATTAAGCTATCATCGTCATCTAACAAATCTATTGCATCTTCAACTTTATTTTTTTCTACGGTAAATTCAATAATTCCATTTTCAACTTTAAAGTTTCCAATTTTGATATTGTTATCCTTAAAGAATTTTTTAAATTCAAATACTTTATTTTGTAAAATTTCGGTAATAACTGGCTTGTTATCTATTTCAAGGAGTAAATAAGATCCGCCTTGTAAATCTAGGCCTAAATTAATTTTTTTTTTAAAATAAGAGTTTTCAGAACTAAAAAAATTAGAAAATGTAAAAAATGAAAAAATAATTATTAGAAGAAAAATTACTATAATTCTGATTTTTGAAAAATATAACACTTTAAAATAAAATTATTTTTTTTGTTCATTATTATTAACTAAGCTTTGAATGCCTGTGGTTCTCACAATTTCTACTTTAACATTTTCTGAAATCTCAACTTCAACTTTATCATTATCAATTATTCTCTCAACTGTACCTACTATTCCACCTGATGTTACGACTTTGTCACCTCTCTTCAAAGACTCTACCATAATCTTGTGTTCCTTTACTTTTTTTTGCTGAGGTCTAATTAAAAAAAAATAGAAAATAACAAATATTAAGATTAATGGAATAAATTGACCAATTCCTGCTGCGTTAGACATCTTTCTCCTTTTTGATTGTGGCTGTATTTATACTATTCTATGATTTTAAAACAACTCTTAATTCTTTTCAATTTTATCTAAATTGTTCATATATGGTCTTAAAATTTCGGGGATAATAATTGATCCATCTTGCGTTTGATAATTTTCCATTATAGCTACTAAAGCTCTACCTACTGCTAAACCACTGCCATTTAAAGTTCCTAAAAATTGAGTTTCATTTTTTTTATCTTTGTATCTAGCCTTCATTCTTTTTGCTTGAAAAGTACCGCAAGATGAACAGCTAGATATTTCCCTATATTTTTTTTCAGATGGTATCCAAACTTCAATATCATAGGTTTTTTCTGCACTAAAACCCATGTCTCCAGTAGATAAAACTATTTTTCTATATGGTAAATTTAATTTATCTAATATTAATGTAGCAGAATTTGTCATTCTTTCTAATTCATCTAGACACTTATCATTTTCAACAATGCTAACTAATTCAACTTTGTAAAATTGGTGTTGTCTTATAAGACCTTTTGTGTCTTTGCCATAACTACCAGCCTCTTTTCTAAAACATGGTGTGCTTGCAACAACTCTAATTGGAAGTTCATTTATATTTACTAACTTTTCCCTAACAATATTAGTCAAGATAACTTCTGCTGTTGGAATCAGAAATTTTCTACTATCATCAACATCTAATTTAACTTCAAATTGATCATTTTCAAATTTAGGTAGCTGCCCTGTTCCATACATAGTTGCTTCATTCGCCATTAATGGTGGAGAAATTTCTTTATATCCATTTATTTGGGTGTGTGTATCAATCATAAAATTTGATATAGCTCTTTCAAGAAGTGCTAGCTTATCATTTAAAAATACAAATCTTGAACCAGATGTTTTTGAAGCCAAATCAAAATCCATCATCTGAAGATTTTCTCCCAATTCATAATGGGATTTAGGTTTAAAATTAAATTCATTTATATTACCTTTTTTTATAATTTCTTTGTTTGATTTTTCATCCTTGCCTTTTGGAACATCATTCAAAGGAATATTGGGCAATGATGATAAAATAATATCTAACTTATTTTTTACTTCACTTTGATTTTTAATTATGGTGTCTAATTTTGCAGATATTTCTTTTGATTTAGAAAATAAAGATTTATCCCTAGTTTTTGAAATATTTTTTTTCTCTTTCTCTAGTGTTTCCTTCTCGTGAATTAAATTGCGATTTTTTGAGTCTAATTCTAAAATTTCATTAATTTTTATATCAACATTACGAGATTTAATCTGTTCTTTGAAATTGTCAGAATTATTTCTTATATCTTTTATATTATGCATTATTTTCTTTTAGCTTTTTTTCAATTAATTTTACAGAAATAATTGATAATTCATACAAAATTAAAAGAGGAACAGCCAAACCTATTTGCGTTATTGGATCAGGAGGGGTTAGTATTGCAGCAGCTGCAAAAATCATTACAACAACATACTTTCTTTTTTCTTTTAAAAATTTTGAGTCAACAACTCTAATTCTAGCAAGTAAACTTAGAACCACAGGTAGCTGAAAACTCAATCCAAAAGCAAATATCAATTTCATTACAAGTGAAAGATATTCGTTAACCTTTGCCTCAAGTTGAATGGGTAAACTTGTTTCTAAAGCAGAACTTTCGAATGACAAAAAAAATTTAATCGCTAGTGGCATGACCAAATAATATACTAGCATTCCACCAAGAAGAAATAATATGGGTGTAATTACTAAATATGGCATTATTGCAGATTTTTCATGGTCATAAAGACCTGGTGCTATGAATTTCCAAATCTGCATCAATATGTATGGACTAGTAAAAAAAAAGGCTGTAAAAAATGAAACTTTTAAATAAGTCAAAAAAGTTTCTTGAAGTGCTGTAAAAATTAATCTTCTATCAAGATTGCTCTCTTTAACTGCTTCGGCATAAGGATTTACTAGAAAACTATATATTTTTTCAGAAAAAAAATAACTAACAGCAAATAAAATAAATAAAAATATTATGGAATGAATCAATCTTTCTCTAAGTTCAACTAAATGATCTACAAAACTTGACTCTTTTTGATCATTTTTCATTAGTTATTCCTTCTTTAGTTTTTTCTATATCTTCTTTCTTATTATCTTTATTATTAATTATTTCTTCATCTAGACTAGAAACTTCATTTTGAACATTTTGGACATATTTTTTAATGGACCCAATCCAAGAACCAATTTTTTTTAATACAAAGGGAATATCTTTAGGTCCAACTACAATTATTGCGATTGATACTATAATTAGTATTTCAAACCAGCCAATTTGTGGCATTAGATTTAGTCTTTTTTATTTGATTCTTGATTGGTTGAGTCTTGATTTTCAGATATATTTTTTGGATCACTGTCTTCTGATATGTCAGATGACATTCCTTTTTTAAAACTTTTTATACCTTTAGCTACGTCACCCATCAAACTTGATATTTTGCCTCTTCCAAATAGCAAAACTACCAATATTACTACAATTGCAATTTGCCAAAATCCTATACTCATAAATTTATCTTATATCCTCAATATATTAATAATTAAAGCTACTTTTTAGTCCTTTTCATCTTTATTTAAAGTACTATTTAACATTTCATCAATATTTGAATAAATATTTTCTTTTTTTTCTTCTTCTTGCTCTTTATAAAATTTACCAGTGCCAAATATTTCTGAGTTAACACTTGATGTATCAATCAAACCAGCTGATCCTAATTCATCTACTGTTGGCAAGTCTGATAACTTTTGCAAATTAAAATGACTTAAAAATTCGTCTGTAGTTCCATATTGAATAGGTTTACCAGGTACTTCTTTTCTTCCACAAGGCTTCACCCAATTTAGCTCCATTAATATATCCAATGTATTAGTTCCAAAAGCAACACCTCTTATTTCTTCTATTTCAGCCCTTGTAACTGGTTGATGATATGTGATTATTGATAAAGTTTCTATTGCTGCCTTTGATAATTTTTTTTCCACTGTTTTCTGTTTAGACATTAGTTCAGATAAATTATTAGCAGTTCTAAATGACCATTTTTCTGAAATACACACTAAATTAATTCCTCTGTTAATATATAGTTCTTTGAGCTTACCTAATATTTTTTTTACATCAGTTTTTTTTGAAATTTTTGATTCAATCGTATCAATATCTAAGGGTTCAGCTGCTGCAAATATAATAGCTTCCACTTCTCGTTCTGTTTGAGTCAAATTATTAGGGAACTTTAACACATTTGTTTTTTTAATGTTTTTCATTGTTTTCTTTAATAAATATTGGACTGAAGAGTTTAGATTGTTTAATTGTAATGTTTCCTTCCTTAACTAATTCTAGGGATCCAGCAAACAAACCTGCTTTGCCACTTTTTTTTAAGATTTTAGAACTAGAAAAATTTGATGGAATTAATTCATCAATATTTTTCCAATTAGTTAATTTACCAAAAAATTCTTTTATTCTTTTTATTCCTTCTTCCATAGTAAAAACAGGAAGTTTAGGAATATTAATTCTCTGGAAGTCTTTAGTCATGATTATTGAGGAATATGTTTTTAATAACTCAAATAAAGTGATTGAGTATTTTGTGCTATAAATTGATCTAATATTTCCTCTAATACCTCTCATAAATATATCTCTTCCTAATCTTTTCTTTTTTAACATTTGATCAGATAATAATCTTATCAACTCCAGTCTTTTTAATTGTAATTTTAATTTTTCTGCAACTTCTAAAGCTTTAAATTCTTCTTCATCATTTTCTGGTAAAAGAAGTTTAGATTTTAAATAAGTTAGCCAAGTTGCCATCAACAAGTATTCAGAGGCAATTTCAAGATTTAAATTTGAAGAATTGGTTATAAACGCATGAAATTGATCAGCTAATTTTGTAATCGATATTTTTTCTAAATCTACTTTTTGAGATTTTGCCAAATCTAATAATACTTCTAACGGACCATTATAGGCCTGAAGACTGACATTAAAGTTTAAGGAATCACTTACGTTCATAGTTAATTTTAACTTATAATATTATAGAATTGATATGTTTTTTTTAAAATAAATTTATCTATAAGTGGTGAATTTTTTGCTACCAACGTCATTTCTGATAGATTTCCATTACAATGAAGCACTAAATTACAACCAGCAGTAAATGCTAATTTAGTATTTTTTAAAATATTAAACTTAAGCGCTTTCATAGATATATCGTCCGACATGATTAAATTTTTAAAAAGTAATTTATCTCTTATAAGTCTAATGACTTTTTTTGAGTGTGTAGCAGAATTTATTGGGTCAATTTGATTATAAATTATATGAGCTGTCATAGAAAATAAACTTTTTTTATTTTTAAATGCTTTAAAATCGTGAGTGTTTAGATATTTTATAGACTTATTTATAATTGGAAGTTTATAATGACTATCAGCGTTTGAATGTCCGTGGCCTGGTATATGTTTTATTATAGTTCCAATTCTATTTTTATGAAATTTATCTATAAATATGTCGCCAATTTTAGACACAATTTTTGAATTAGATGAAAATGACCTGCTACCAATAACATCATGAGAATTTTTTCTGTATAAATCAAGTACTGGATAAGTATTCATGTTTATTCCTAAAATATTTAGTAAGTGAGAAATTTGATTTACATATATATTGGAATAAATATTGAACTTTTTTCTATTTTTAAAAAATAACTTTCCAAAAAATTGAGCTGAAAACGACGAGTTATCAATAAAAGTCCTTAGTCTTGAAACCTTGCCTCCTTCTTCGTCGATAATTATTGGATAATTTTTATCTTTAAATATGGATCTAATTTTTCTTGTTAATAATTGTGTTTGGATAATAGATTTTATATTTCTAGAAAATAATATAATCCCCCATGGTCGATGCTTTTTTAAAAAATTTATTTCTTTTGTAGTAATTTTATAACCTTTTAAACCTACAATAAATGCTTTTCTTTTTTTAATCATTCTTTTTTAATAAATTCCAAAAATGATAAATTTTTTTCTTTTTTTTTTTATCATTATCATCAATGTATTGAATTATGTTATTTGTATCATTTTTTAGTATTTTTAATTTATTACTATACAAAGTTAAATCTTCATCTAAATTACTAAATTTTCTATTAGATTTCTTTTCATATTCATCAGAAAAATAATATTTGATACTTAAAAAAAAGAAAAAAAATATAAATATTAAATAAAAAAAAGATTTAAGTTCTTTAAGCATTACATTTTTTCGGGTGTCTCTACACCTAATATTTTCATTCCTGATTTAATAACAAGAGCTAAAGATTTTAAAAAAATTAACTTGTCCAGGGTTATATTATTGTTTTCATCAATAAACCTTTTTGATTCATCGTCTCTTCCTAAATTCCAATATGAATGAAAATCTGATGATAGTTCGTATAAATATGTGGGTATTCTATGTGGTTCTAGTTTATTAGAGGCAATATCTATGCATTTTGGCCATTCAGAAATTTTTTTTATTAGTTTAATTTCTTCGTTAGTATAATCATGTTTAAAGTTTCTAATATTTAATTCTTCATTTAAATCTTTATTAACATTTCTAAAAACTGAGCAAATTCTAGCGTAACAATATTGTACATAGTAAAGTGGATTATCTTTAGATTTTTCTTTTACTTTGGTAAAATTAAAATCTAGTTCAACGTCACTGCTTCGATTTAACATTATAAATCTTGTTGCATCTTTACCAACTTCATTAATTAAATCTTCAACTGTTATGTAATCACCTTTCCTTTTAGACATTTTAAAAGGTTTTCCATCTTTTATTAACTTGACTAATTGACTAACTTTACAAATTAATTTGTTTTTTTTTCCTGATAGCGCTTCTACTATTGAGGTAATTCTTTTTATGTATCCAGCATGATCAGCGCCTAAAATATTTATAAGTAAATCAAATTTTCTGTTTAATTTATTTTCATGATAAGCAACATCTCCGGCAAAATAAGTCCAAGAATTATCTGATTTCTTTAGTGCACGATCTTTGTCATCTCCAAAACTAGTTGATCTAAATAATAGCTGCTCTCTTTCTATCCATTTTGATTTATCTTCACCCTCAGGAGCTTTAATTTTACCAAAATAAACAAAATTGTTTTTTTTTAATTTTTCAACAGCGCTTTCAACCTCTTTATTAAGAATTATCTGTCTTTCACTAGCAAAATTATCATGTTCTATTCCAAGGTTTTTTAAATTTAATTTAATTAATTTTAAAGACTCACTAACTGAAAGTTGTGTAAGTTCGTCAGATATGTCCTTAAAATTATTAAATTTAAATGCTTTGTTATTTTTTATTATATTTTTGGCTATATCTATTAAATAATCTCCTGGATAAAGATCTTTGTCATTTTTTGGAAACTCTTCATTAAATAAAATTTCTCTAATTCGGTAATAAATAGATTTAGTAAAATGGATAATTTGTCCACCAAAATCATTTACATAATATTCTTTTTTTACTTTATTTTTGCTAAATAATAAAAGATTAGATATTACATCGCCTAAAATTGCACCTCTACAATGACCTACATGGAGCGGTCCTGTGGGATTTGCTGATACAAATTCAACTAAATAACTTTTTTTTTTTTGTTTTAAGTTAATACCGTAAGTTTTATAATTTTTTACAACATCCATTATAAATGTTGACCAAAAAGATTTTTTAAATTTGATATTTATAAAACCAGGTTTTTCTATTGCAATAGTTTCGATTTTTTTATCCTTTTTAAGTTCATATATAATTAAGTTAGCAATATCATTAGGTGATTTTTTATTAAGTTTAGATAATACCATGGCCACATTCGAAGATATATCTCCATCAAATTTTAATGGCGGAATATCAACATTTATACTGTTTAAATTTTCTGGAAGTTGTAAAATATTTTGGCTACTAAGATCTTTTAATAAATTTATTATTTGTTCACGATAAATTTCAAAAATATTCATTTAATATTATGATATAAATTAATAGCATATCTGTCTGTCATTCCAGAAATGTAATCTGCTATTGCTCTATACTTTCCTTTTTTTAATTGACCTTTATTTAAATATTTTTTTGGTTTTATAGAAATTTCTTTAAAAAGTTTTTTTATTATTAATTTTCCTTTATTATTTTTTAATAAAACAAATTTATTATTATACATTTTAATTTTTAAAAATTGTTTAATTTGCTTTTCTGTATTTATTAATTTATTAGAGAAAGAAACTATATTTTTTTTTGAGTAATATATATCACTATAATTTTTTATTTTTAAAGAATTTATATTTTTCATAGTTGTTTTTATTAAATCTTGCACCATTAGGTCAATTGAATCTCTTATTACTTGGTATATCAAAATTTCTTGATTTTTTCTTTTGATATTTTTTTTATGAGATTTAATTATATCATTAAAAAAATTGATTTCTTTTAAGTCATTTAATGTGATTAATTTTGCCCTAATTCCATCTTGAATATCATGATTATTGTAAGCTATGTCATCAGATGCGGCTGCAATTTGGGCCTCTAGTGACGGATATTTTAATAAATTAAATTTATTTTTTAAATTTTTTAAACCAATAATTTCATTTATTTTTGAATGGTTTTTTATCGGTCCATTGTGCTTTAATAGCCCGTCTAAAGTTTCAATTGATAAATTTAATCCATTAAATTTAAGATATTTATTTTCTAAAAACATTACTATTCGTAGTGTTTGCAAATTGTGATCAAAGCCTCCATGATTTATCATGCAGTCGTTAAGGGATTCTTCACCTGCATGACCGAAAGGCGTATGACCTAAGTCATGAGCTAAACTTAAAGTTTCAGACAAATCATCATTTAAATTCATATATCTAGTTATTGATCTAGCTATCTGGGCTACTTCCAGAGAATGAGTAATTCTTGTTCTATAGTGGTCCCCTTCAGTGTTTACAAACACCTGAGTTTTGTGTTTTAGCCTTCTAAAAGCTGCACTATGAATAATTCTGTCTCTATCTCTTTGAAAAGGTGACCTATATTTACTGTAAGATTCATTAACAAGTCTACCTTTGCTTTTAAATAGGCCTAATTGTTTGTAGTTTTTCATACTTTAAACTTGGTAAATAAATATTATATTAGTAATAACAGTGTTTATTTATGATTAAAGAAATTAAATTTACTGATAATGCCATAAAACAAATAAATCATTTGTTATCAACTAAAGAAAAGGGTTTATTTTTTAGAATCGCTATTAAGGGTGGAGGTTGCTCTGGATTTCAATATGATTTTTCTTTTGATAAGGAACCTCAAAATGAGGATTTAAAATATGAAAATATTTTAATAGATAAAACTTCAGCAAATTTATTAAAAGGATCTCAAATCGATTATGTTCATGAGTTAATAGGAAACTCATTTAAAATAAACAATCCACAATCAAAATCATCTTGTGGCTGTGGTGTTTCTTTTTCTCTTTAATGATCATTAGCTCCTGGAATGTTAATTCAGTTAGGGCTCGAATTGAAAATATTAAAGAGTACTTAAAAAAGTTTTCACCTCAAATATTGATGATGCAAGAAATTAAAACACCCAATGAAACTTATCCATATGAGGATTTGAAATCAATAAAATATGAAAATTATGTATTTGGTCAAAAGAGCTATAATGGTGTTGCCATTATCTCCAAACAAAAATTAAATAATATTGAAAATGATATTTTGAAAGATAAAAATAAACAATCTCGAATAATTTCTGCTGAAATAAAACATAAAAAAAAAACTATTATTTTAATTAATATTTATACCCCAAACGGAAACCCTGTAGATACTGAAAAATATACTTACAAGCTTTACTGGTTAGATAGTTTAATAAAAAAATTAAAATCTTTGTCTAAAAAATATGATAATATAATAATAGGTGGTGATTTTAATATAATTCCTTCCGAAGAAGACGTTCATAATGCAGAAAACTATAAAAATGATGCATTATTTAGATTGGAAGTGAGGAAAAAATTTAGAGAATTAATTAATTTAGGTTTTCATGATGCTTATAGGTACATTAATCCGGATAAAGAAGGATATACATTCTGGGACTATACAAGTGGTGCTTGGCAGAAAAATAATGGTATGAGAATTGATCATTTTTTAGTATCAAATTCATTAATTAATATAGTTAAAAGTGTAAATATAAATAAATTTCCTCGTGGAAGAGAAAAACCATCCGATCATACACCAATTGAAATTGAGTTAACTTAAAGATTTAATTTTATTAACAAGTTCTTGATTTATATTTCTTGGACCTTTATCAAGTCTATTCTTATGTCTTCTTTCTCCTGGGAGTCTTACTCCATCCATAGATTTCATTTTATCAAAAAATTCATTTGAATGTTTATTCCAATCATTTTCGGATAATTTTTCAGGTGAGATAGCTAATATAAACTCACCTCCACTAGGTGGTCCCCCATCATTGTTATCTTTCTCAGCTGTTTCATAACTAAAATTATCACCAACTAGTGCACCTGCTAATAATTCAACCATCATTGCTATACCTGATCCTTTATATCCACCAAAAGGCAGTAATACTCCTCCATTAGCTATTTCTCCTGGATCAGTAGTTGCTTTTCCATCGCTAGTTAAACCTGTTCCTAAAGGTACTTTGTGTCCTTCTCTTTTTGCTACTTGAACTTCACCCATTGCCATTGATGCTGTGGCCATATCATAAACAACTGGGGTCTTGCCTTTCCTTGGCCAAGCAAAAGAAATTGGATTAGTTCCAAACAGTGGTTTTGTAGCACCAGCAGGTGCAACGGCTGGTTTGTATGAAGTGCATGCAAAAGCAACTAAACCTTGTTCTGCTATCATTTCTGTTTCAGGCCATATAGCAGCCATGTGATGTGAATTATTGATAGCTAAAACTGCTATTCCATTTTCTTTAGTAGCTTTTATTAATTCAGGAATAGCAATACTCAATACAATTGGAGCTAAACAATTATT
Organism: uncultured Pelagibacteraceae bacterium; assembly: GCA_902550285.1. Classification (GTDB taxonomy): domain Bacteria; phylum Pseudomonadota; class Alphaproteobacteria; order Pelagibacterales; family Pelagibacteraceae; genus Pelagibacter. Next base: position 42,531 of record CACCYQ010000004.1, read on the forward strand.
TCCTAATACTTTAATTACACTTTGAGATATTTTTTTTATTTCAGGTCTAGCTTTTCCATTTATTTTTCCACTTTTAAGACCAGCAACATATGCAGGTAATCTAAACAATCCATGTGATAATGATCCGTCTCTTTCAGCTTTCATTATTAAATCAGCCAAAATGCTTGCAGTTTCTTCATCACAATTGTTAGAAACTAGAGTTTTTTTGGCTAGATCATAAATTTCATTTAATGTTAAAGAAATTGTACTCATTATTTTATTCTACCATAAATATCTTGAAATCTTACAATATCGGTTTCTTTTAG